>JBAVOD010000294.1:0-10859 GCA_049691735.1 Bacteroidales bacterium | reverse complement strand
TAAAAGTTTTTGCTCGAAGTTTTGACGCTTTCTCTTGTCATAAACGCAATAGCGGGCTCTGTGGCTTTCAATTTCCGTCAGCTTCAGCTGACGGAAAAAGGCCTCCCCAACCACTGCCGGGGACTTTAGTCCCCAGAGATTTGGGCTAAAGCCCGGGGCAGGGAGAGGCCTTCCGCGGTCCGTTGGCTGAATCTCATGGTTAATCCCTCCTGAATCTGAAGGCGCAAAACAAAACACAAAATAAAAATCTGCGAAAATCTGCGTCAGAATCTGCGGATATCTGCGAGATATTCTGCAGTGAGGAGCCGGAACATTAACTGCTGCCGGATTGTTAACGGGTTACGTCAGGAACAGTCCGTAACTTTTCTTTAACAAAAAACAAATTGGATGACAGATTTTACCGGAACTTATACCGACCTCTACGAACTGACTATGTCCCAGGTTTATTTCAGGGAAGGAAGAACCGGCGACATGGCTGTATTCGAGTACTTCTTCAGAAAGCTTCCCTTCGGCGGCGGATATGCAATTTACTCCGGGTTGGATAACCTGATCAGTATCCTTGAGAATTTTGCATTTGATGAGAAAGACATACGGATGCTCAGGAAAACCGGCTTTCCTGAAGATTTTCTCAGATACCTTGAAAAATTCAGATTCAATGGCAACATTTACAGCTTCAGGGAAGGGGATGTTGTATTCCCTACAGAACCGGTGTTATGTGTTGAAGCATCAATTATTGAGGCACAGTTAATCGAAACCCTTCTGCTGAACATGCTCAATTTCCAGACACTCATCGCTACAAAAGCAAGCAGAATGCGGCTGGTGGCAGGCAGGCGTCAGCTGGTTGATTTCGGCCTGAGAAGAGCACAGGGGCCGGGCGGGTACTATGCAAGCAGAGCGGCAATGATCGGCGGATTCGATGCCACCAGCAACGTGCGTGCGGGTCGCGATTTTAACATACCTGTTTCGGGGACCATGGCACACAGCTTTATACAAAGCTATGATGATGAACTCACCGCATTCAGGGATTTCGCCAGATCACACCCGGATAATTGTGTGCTTCTTGTTGATACATATGACACCCTGAAAAGCGGTGTTCCCAATGCCATTAAAGTTGGCAGGGAAATGGAGGAACGTGGTGAAAAACTCAATGGGATCCGCCTCGACAGCGGTGACCTTGCATTTTTTGCAAGAGAAAGCCGGAAACTCCTTGATGACGCAGGACTAAAATCCGTAAAAATTGCTGCTTCAAACCAGCTGGACGAATATGTGATTAAGAGTCTTCTCGAACAGGGAGCACCCATTGACTTTTTTGGCGTAGGTACAAGTCTGGTAACAGGACAGCCTGATGCAGCACTTGATGGAGTATATAAGCTGGTTTCCATTAACGGTAAACCAACGATCAAATTATCAGAAAGCATAAACAAGGTAACTCTTCCTTTGTTGAAGCAGGTTTACCGTGTAGAGGATAATGACGGCAACTGGATCGGGGCTGACGCGGTGGACATAGCAGGTGAAGACAACCTGAAAAATATACATCATCCGTTTGAACCCGGCAAATCGATGAACATTGAGAATTTTACTAAGGAGGCTTTGCTTGAAAAGGTCATGGAAGAGGGCAAACGCTGCACTGAAAAACTCTCTCCCGGAAAGATTTCGGCATATAGCCGGGAAAGGCTGGAAAGATTGCCTGCCGAATATAAAAGATTCATTAACCCGCATGTTTATAAAGTTGGCATAAGCGATGACCTGAAAAACGAAAGGGATAAGCTTATCAGAGATCTCAGATCATAAGTTGCATGGCGATGAGAAACCCAAAATCCGGCAATGATTAATAATGCTTGACCTGCCCCGTTCAAATTATTCAGGGCTTCGCTGGTGTTGAGAATGGCGGCGGAATAATTTTAATTTCACCCTGCTGATCAAGTAATCTGAGGGCTTCCATTACTCCCCTTTCCAGCTGCGGATCTTTTCCGTTTGTAAGGGATACAGCATCCTGGTGTACTTCGATATCAGGCGGGATCCCTTCATTTTCAGCTATCCATTTTTTGCTGACCGGATCAAAAACGGCATTATCAGGGGCAGTAAGTGCACCCCCGTCGACAAGTGCATAATGGACTGAAGATTTTACCAGACCTCCCCAGGTCGTTTTCCCGATAAGCGGGCCGATCTTTTGCTGGCGGAACACCCACGGGAAGAAATCACCTCCAGAGCCTGATAATTCATTTATCAACAACACTTTGGGCCCAAGGATACCGGCCGGCAGTCTGAAAGGTATTCCGTTTGGCGCTTCATTTGTGATGGCGGCTCTCAACTTGCGGTTCATCAGATCGACCATATAGTCGTCAAGGGATCCTCCCCCGTTGAAGCGCTCATCAACCACAGCACCCTGTTTATCCTGCTGTGCAAAGAAATAGCGGTTGAATGATATAAATCCCCCCGAACCTGTATTCGGGACCCATATATATGCAAGCCTTCCGCCTGAGAGCCTGTCGACCTGGCGCCTGTTATCCTCGACCCATGCCCTCTGACGCAGGTTGAATTCACTTGCGATCGGTTTCACAACTTCCTGCCATGAACCGGCAAACTCAGGAGTCTTGTTTATATGAATTGTTATCTGGACATCAGATGTGCCGTCAAGGAACTGATAAGGATCATCGGCACTTGTAAGCTCCCTTCCGTTGATACCGACAAGGTAATTTCCTTCCACGACCTTTATCCCCGGCCTGTCGAGCGGACTCGACAATTCGGGATTCCAGCTTTCAGTAGTATAGATGCGTCTTATCTTCCACCTGTTGTTTTCAGCAACAAGATCTGCTCCGAGAAGACCACCTGAAGGCCTGTCCACCTCAGGAAAATCACCTCCGAAAACAAAACTGTGCCCGACTGAAAGCTCGCCGTTCATCTGGTCAAGAATGTATGAAAGATCCGTTCTGTGTTTTACATAAGGGATAAGCGGTGCGTACTTTTCGTGCACTTCGTTCCAGTCTCTTCCATGCATTCCCGGATCATAGAAGTAATCCCTCTCATAACGCCATGCTTCTTCAAAGATCTGTTTCCATTCCTCTGATCTGTCAATCTGTTTTCTGAGTGCAATTTTAACCGGTTTGGCGTCACTGCCGGTGGCCGACGCGGTGTTCATGATTTTCCAGTCACTGCCGACCCTGGCAAGCATCTTGTTCCCGTCGTTTGAAACCGAAATCTGCGATGCTCCGCTTACGAACTCCTTGGCTTCCCGTTTTTCAAGGGTGAATTTCTGGACGACAAGTCCGTTAACACCTTCTTTCTGCTCACCAATGAAAAAGCTACCCGCCTGACCGTCAATTATTAGCCTGTAATTACCCCTTGGCAAAGGCACAGCAATGGTCCTGCGTTCAATATTTTGAAATGCAATCTGAACGGACACCGGCCCTTTGGCTGCTGTTTTGGTGGTATCTTTATCAGCCTTCTTATCCTGTTTCACATTTGCGGCCTTTTTGGCAGCAGCTTCCGGTTTTTTCTCGTCGGCAACTGTTTCTTCATCACTGCGGGGCTTGAAAGGAGAGGCTTCATCCTTCTTCAGGTTGATTATGTATGCAGCATATACCGGATCGGATATGATCGAACTTGTGTTGGCCCACCCCGAGCCCAGGGCAAGATTAGTGCTGGCAAGGAAATAGAGATGATGCCCGTCCCTGTCCCATGCAGGAGAATAGGAATCGGCGAAGGAATTCGTCAACGAATAAACGCTGTCATTTTTTGCAGACCACACCCTTATCTGCCTGAAATTATTTGTCCCGGTCCTTGAATAGGCAAGCCACCCTGAATCGTGTGACCATTTTAGTCCCATACCACCTCTTTCGATGTTTGTTCCGCCTGTATCAGCAGTTTTTACAGTCCCCTTCTCCACATCAACGATCCTGATCCTGACCTTGTTATCAACGAAAGCAATCAGTTTACCGTCGGGAGACCAGGCCGGCTCCCATGCCATTTTTGACTCACCAATTGAAATGCTTCTGGGCTTTGAGAGGCCGTCCTGAGAAGCAATGAGCAAGGCATATCCTTTCCCGCCGGCGTCGGAAAACCAGGCTATCTCGTTGCCCTTAGGGGACCAGACCGGAGCATGATCTGCTGCTCCGGATGTGTTTGTCAGGTTTCTTGGGTCCCCGTTTTCAGCAGGGATGGTGAAGATGTCGCCCCTGGCTTCCATCAGGACTCTCTTTCCGGTTGGCGACAGGGAGGCATCTGTCGCACTTTTTGTTACATCCTCCCATTTTGTTTCAGCCCATGGGAAATCGCCATATATAGTTATGTTTAACTGTTTTACTTCATTTGAAGCAAGATCGAGAAGATTAAGATATCCATCCCTTTCGAAGGCAAGTTTGTTCCCGGAACCACCGAGCCATTTGATATCAGGTCCTTCATAATGTGTTACCTGGGCCAATGCTCCTGATTCCGGATTGTAAGACCAGATGTTGGAGGTCCTGTCCCGGTCCGACAAAAAGTAAATTGTATTCCCCAGCCACAATGGCTGAATATCAATTGTCGATTCATTTGGCAGCAGTTTTTCAGTCTGACCGGCCAGATCGAGTATCTCAAGAGGCGTGTTCTGCCCTCCGCGGTAATGCCGCCATTCTTTATCCCAGCGCGAGACCCTGTCGATTACTATCCGGTTTCCTTCGGGAGAGAACGAACCGTCAGTGGCCCACTGCGCTGAAAGAGATGTTGAGGATCCGCCCTCGGTTGACACTGTCCACAGGCGGGCAAATCCCGACGGCGAATTATCCCTCGAGGTTGCATATAGCACACGCTTCCCGTCGGGTGTCCACCCGCATACTATTGCGGAGCTGGGATGCCATGTAAGTCTTTTCGGGAAACCTCCCTCCGCCGGGACAACATAAACAGCCTCCATACCCGTCCTGTTGGAGCTGAAGGCAATCCATTTTCCGTCGGGCGAAAAATGGGGATTGCTTTCAACTGCCGGGGTACTTGTCAGCCGCAGGGTTTTCTGATTGTCAAAATCAGTTACCCACAGGTCACCTCCATATTCAAAGGCTATACGTGATGAGCTCAGGGAAGGCTGGCGCAACAGCCTTCCCTGCGATAATGAGATAGCTGAATAAGCCAGAAAGCCGCATATCAACAGCATTCTGATAAATTGTATGTGATCCGGTCGTCTGATCCGGTTGTTTGATTTTGTCAGCATTTTAATATGTATTTAATGAAATATGGTAAGTTAGTTTTCAGGTATTCCGGTCCCTCAGGAGTTGTCAGAAAGCAAGAAAATCATGAGGAACATGACAACCAAAAGTTACAAAAAAAATTGATTGATCTGTCACCTGTTCATTCATGCCTTTTTTTTCGTCTGAACCGCGAAATTATCCCTTACAGACCAGTCAGAAATGAAGGATTTTTCTTTATATTAACCCTTTTAATGATCCCCGGGGGTGCGAATGGGTGCTATGCTGCGAAGAGATTTAATCACATTTAAAAATTCCTCATATGAGTTCTGCAGGATTAACAAACGTCGAACTTGCCTTTCAAAGGCTTTCGGGGAGGAAAGAGTATTCAACCGCAATACCATATATTGTTGTCGGGAATTTCCCGAACCTCGGGCTGCTCACATCCCTCAGATTCCTGGAATGGGTTGCTGAAAATCCTGAAGGAGTCATAAGCCTGCCAACGGGAAAAACACCTGAGTACTTTATTAAATGGACGCAAAAGCTCCTCACCGGCTGGAACAATCCTCATAACCGTAAGGTGATGGAAGAGAATGGACTCACCCTTTCGAAAAAGCCTCCGATGAAAGGCTTGCGTTTTGTCCAGATTGATGAGTTCTACCCCATCGATCCCAGGCAGCATAACAGCTTCTACGATTATGTGATGAATTTCTACATTAGGGGATTTGGACTTGATCCGGCAAGGGCTCTTCTGATCAATTCAGATGAAATAAAGCTTTTCGGGAGCTGCTCATATCCGGAAGTATTCCCCGATAACACCATTGATCTTTCGCTCAGGAACAGGGAAGCAGCTTCGACCCGGGAAAATATACAGCAGTCATCGATCTTCAGGATTGATAACTGGTGCACAATGTATGAAAACAAGGTAAGGGAAATGGGTGGAATCGGTTTCTTTCTCGGGGGCCTCGGACCTGACGGGCATGTGGCTTTCAATGCCAGGGGCAGCGATCACAACTCGGCAACACGTCTTACAGCCACAAATTTTGAGACACAGGCAGCAGCAGCGGGTGACCTGGGAGGGATAGAGGTCTCAGGGAACAGGCTCGTGATAACAATTGGGCTGGGCACCATAACCTATAACCCTGATGCCGTTGCAGTTATTTTTGCTGCAGGCGAAGCTAAAGCACTGGTCGTTAAAAATGCTCTCGAGAAGCCCCCGGATAACCTTTATCCTGCAACAGCGCTCGGAAGGCTGAGGAATGCACGTTTTTACCTGACCGAAGGTGCGGCGGTACAGCTTCACGACAGTATTGAGAGGTACTACCGGACAGGTGCATGGACATTTGAAAAGACAGAGAAAGCTGTATCCGACCTTTGTCAGAAAATCAATAAATATGCCCATAACCTTGCTATCGGGGACCTGGAAAATGATAAATACTGTTCAATGATACCCGAACTTAGCCTGGAAAAGGTAAAGGAGGTGATTGAATCCACAAGAAATAAGATCAGTGCGGGACTCAGGCAGGAAACCGATCAGGTATTGCTTCACACCGGACCTCACCACGATGACATAATGCTTGGCATTTTCCCGAACATCATACACCAGTTACGCGAGAGGTCGAACAGATTCCATTTTGCTGTCATGACCTCGGGATTTACGGCTGTGACGAACCATCTCCTTCAGCACCTGCTGGAGTCCACACTCAGACTTATTCGCCAGGGTAAGATAGAGATGCTGCGCTATCCTGATTTCTTTGAGAAGGGATTCCAGTATAAATTTGACAAGGACGTAAGCCATTATCTGAACAAGATCGCTGCCAATGATGAGAAGGGCAAGCTTCGCGGCCTCTGCCACCGCCTTACCAGAGTGATGGTGCGGATATATAGCCTGTCGTCTGAAAGGGAACTTGTGGAACAGCTTGAAAAGAACATTGAACTATTGAGATCGAGCTACAGCGGGGAAAAAAATCCTCCCGACATTCAGAAACTAAAAGGGATGCTCCGCGAATTCGAGGAGGAACTTGTCTGGGCTCATTACGGGGTAAAGGTCAAGGATATAGAGCATCTGAGGCTTGGTTTTTATACAGGTGATATCTTTACTCCGCAGCCCGGAAAGGAACGTGATGTTGTGCCTATCCTGGGCATGCTGCGACAGGTTCAGCCCACAGTCATATCGCTGGCATTCGATCCCGAAGGATCGGGGCCTGATACCCATTACAAGGTCCTTCAGGCAATTGCCGAAGCCCTCCGTCAGTGGCAAAAGGAAAAGGATCTTTCCAATCTCAGGATAATCGGTTACAGAAACGTCTGGTATAAATTTCACCCTTCCGAAGCAAACGTTTTCACCCCTGTTTCGCTTAATTCGATGGCTATCCTGAACTGGTCATTCAAGAACTGCTATATAAGCCAGGTCAATGCATCATTCCCCAGTCCCGATTTTGACGGACCATTCAGCGATCTTTCGCAAAAGATCTGGGTTGAACAGTTCAGATGCACCCAGCTTATTCTCGGCAAAGACTTTTTCTACGACAACGAGAGCCCAAAAATCCGGGCTACCCATGGCATGATCTACTACAAGGAAATGAAAACCGACGAATTCCTTAAGCACGCACGGGCGCTTGAAAAGAGTATGGAAGGAGACATGCTCCCCTGGTAAGCCCCGATCAGGTCCCTGAGACCACCACACCTTCGAATGCGAGGCTTGGAAGTCTTGCCTGGCTGTATATCCAGGGATCGTTTGCTACTTCGATAAGCTTGTTCCAGAACTTAAGATGATTGTCTGCAAGGTTCATTTCCGCTACGTTCTGAACATACTGGCCCTTATCAAAAAGTTTGCCTATGATACCCACTGAGAAATCCCCGGTAGTGGTATTTGAATTTCCCCCTATAAATCCGGTAATGAGTATACATCTGCCAAGGTCCCTGATAATCTCGTCAACACTCCTGGTTCCCGGAGGGATGATGATGTTTGAGATCGATCCGGATGTGGGTTCGCAGCCCAGCTTACGGCTGTAGTACCAGTCGATCATGAAATTGTCAATGGTTCCCTCAGTAATTAAATTACTTTGTCTGGCCGGGAAGCCGTCACCATCATAAAACCTTGAGCCCAGGCCGCGTGGAATGAACGGATCGTCCTGAACCGTCAGCAGTTTGCTGGCTATTGATTTTCCTTTTTTGTCGGCCAGGAAGGATCTTTTCTGCTGAATATTTGAGCCCGACATCGGGTCAGCCAGTCCGCCTAATACACGCATGACCTCACGGTTCTCAATAATAACGGGTATTGTGCAGGTAGCAATCTTTTTGCCTCCCATAAGGCTGAGCGTCCTCACTGCTGCTTCAGTTCCGATATCCTGCATAGAAGGAAGATCACTCCTGTACCTGCAACCAACGTAATGATAGCCGGCCGGTCGGCGGTCACCTTCATCCCTGGCAGTCATTGAAGCACCTGCCTGGCAGTATGTGCCCGATGAGGATCCTTCGAACCCGTTGCTCGATTTAATATATTCTTCACCGGATTCATCGTACTCTCCTGCTTCAACTGAAATAACCTTATCACCCCCTTTTGAAAGGCATGCATCTTCAACTGCTTTGACCATTGTGTGCCTGCTTTCCGGTGTGATCCGCCCATAATCAGGATCTGTGAGCTGAAGGTCCTGTGTTGCCCTGCCCTCGTAATATTTCGGATCAGGGAGTGTCCGGAACGGATCCTCTTCCATGATCTTTGCGCTCGCGACGACATCTGTAATAAATCCGGCAAGAGTCGAAGTGCGGAAATCAGGTGTCGACTGGCTTGCAAAACGGTTGTTTATGAACACCTCAAGGTACAGGTTCCTGGTTGTAGCCTCCTTGATAACTTCCGGTTTCCTGTCGCGGTAATTAATTTCAACAAGGCGTCTTTTTGAAAGACTAACCTTGCAGTTGGCAGCTCCGGCTTTTTTGGTCTGATCGATCACCCAGCTGGCAAGTTCCTGCAGGTTCAACTGTGATTCTTTAGTGTTTTTCATGATTTGCCTCCTTTCTGCTGAGTGCCTCCAACAGTCATTGATTTAACAAGGCATGTCGGCATTCCGAAGGACACCGGAACGCCCTGTCCGTTCTTACCACACCCCCCGGCACCGCCCTGGTACAACTGAAGGTCATTTGCAGCCATGACAATATTTGCCAGCATTTTTGGTCCGTTACCCATGATATTAATGTCTTTTATAGGGGAAGTGAGCTTTCCGTTTTCGATCATTCTTCCCTGTGAAACATAAAATGCAAAATCTCCTTCTCCTATTTTCACCTCGCCGTTGCTCACATCCTGAACATATATGCCGTTGCCGGCTTCTTTTATAACGTCTTCAGGAGTAGCCTGGCCTCCCAGCATGTAAGTATTGCGCATCCGTGGCATCGGGTAATTCTGGAAGTCCTGCCTGCGACCGTTGCCTGTAGGTTCAACCCCAAAGTATTTTGCTGATATTCTGTCGTGGAGATAGCTGGTCAGTATCCCATTCTCCACCAGCACTGTCTTCTGACCCGGGGTGCCTTCGTCATCAACATTGATACTCCCGGCAAGGTTCATATTGGTGCCGTCATCGATGATCGTAACAAACGGCTCAGCCACTTTTTTCCCAATCATTGTGCTGAATGTTGAAATCTTCTTCCGGTTAAAGTCGGCCTCCATACCATGACCAATGGCTTCGTGCAACAGCACTCCGGTTACACCCGGTCCAAGCACAACCGGCATCTCACCGGCAGGCGGCTGGATTGCGTCAAAGAGTTTTAGTGCGTTTGCCACAGCTTTTTCTGCCACCTCATTTACCACAGCATCTGTATAATATGCCATATCCCTGCGACCGCCAAGATTCCAGAACGACTGCTCCTGCCTGCCGTTCCTTCCGGCAACAACCGAGCACCCTATGTAACCTGAAGGGATAAGATCTTCAGCCTTAACCCCATCGCTTGTGACGATCATTACACGTTTTGTCGTGCTTGAGAAGCCTGCGTTTACCTTCATTATCTCAGGCGAAAGGGCGAAGCATTTCTGGTTAATGCTCTGGAGCTTAGGCAATTTGGATTCACCCGGTATACCATTGAATTCAGGAGGCACCGGATAATAGTTTCCGGTCTTTGGCTGGCTGAACCGGTTATTTACCTTAGTTGCAGCCATGTCACAGAGCGTTGAAGCCGTCGCAGCTGCCGATGTCATTGATTCTTCGGTGAGTTCCTGAGTAAACCCGTAACCCACCTGGTCGCCTTTTACAGTGCGTATCCCAACACCCAGTGATATATTGCCATACGACTGGTTGACTTTACCATCCTCCAGCCCCAGATAATTTAAAACTGTATATTCAAAATAAAGGTCGGCGAAATCGCCTCCTTTTGATAGAGCTTTAGCCAGGAGTTTCTGGCACAGGGCGTCATCAATCCCAAACTCTTTGGCAAAATAGTTGCCGGGGGATTGCGTATCCAGGAATTTACAGGCATTCAGCGCAGGAAGGAGTATTAATCCTCCTCCAGCCAAAGCAGTACCCTGGATGAACTTTCTTCGTGGAATTGGTTTCATGTTAGGCAGGATAATTTGTTTTTACTAAATTATTAATAATAACGAACTATTTAGGCCGCGATAATCTTTTTTTTGCAAATCATAGGCGAAATTCCCATGCCTTGTCAGTAATTACTTGTCGCCAAAAGCTATTCAAACGATATTCAAATGAGTTGGAG
>JBAVOD010000293.1:0-9765 GCA_049691735.1 Bacteroidales bacterium | reverse complement strand
GGAGGTACCCAGTCCCAGCCTACCGAGCATAGCATGGTTACATTTTTGCCAATATCGCCGGTTGGCCCGCCATTCGGATAGAAATCACCCAATGCTCTAAGCTGCTCTTTCGATGGCAACCCGGGATAATCGAGAGGATAAATTTTTACTGCCATTCCGTTAACCTCGCCGGGCAATACAAATCGGGTAATATCGAAGCTGTATTGGGCGAACATCCCTGCCATTACTGTTGAGTCAGCGATCTGGCGACCGTTTACCCACAAACCGGCACGATAGTTTATTCCTTTGAATATCAGTTGGAAACAGCGTCCTTTATCAGATGCGGGGACATGAAAGGTTGTACGGTACCAGTATGGTTTTTTCCATGGATTCGGATCATTAGGAAGATGGCTGTACTGTTCCAGGTTGTACTCCTTATTGAAATCGTCTGAGGCATCAGGGATAAACATATTGTTCAGGCCCGAATAAGGATCGGGATAAAGGCCGTTGGCGACAAGCCCCGTGAGCACTGTTGAAGGCACTTTCACAGGAAACCAATAGGTTTTTGAACGGAAATCCGGAGTTGATAATTCCTCTCCGGAAGCCGTTATAAGAGCTGAAGACTGAAGTTCAAAACTTGCAAGTTTTGTCTGTCTGACCAGCCTGACCTGCGAAAATAATGGGATTGATGCAAGACAAAGCATCAGTGCCGGGAATATTTTCTTGATCTTCATAATTGGCTGGTTACAGAACTATTAGAAGATCATTTGATCCTGATAAGCATCCATGTGTCGGAATATTTGGGGAATGCCGCCCAGATCCGTCTTACTTCTGCCCTTGCTGCCGCTATATCATCTGTTGCCATCACCGAAACCCTGTAAAGGCCGGCTTCGTTCTTAAGTATTTCAGAAGCAAACCCCGATTTTTTTATTTGCGACTGATACTCTCTTGCATTGTTGCTGTTCCTGAAGCTTCCGATAATTACGAAATAGCTGTGGGTGTCAGGCCCCCTGTCATTATCTGCCACAAGTTTTTCTTCAACCTCCTTTATCGGTGTTGAAGGCATAAGGGTCCTGTTTATTGATGTGCCCTGAGGCGTATTGCCTGCACCCCCTGCCCTTCTTCCGCTGAAGCTCTTGTTCAGGGTTGAGCATGAAGCAGTAAGTAATAAAAGACCCGTCAAAGTATATGTAAGTATTCTCATGTCTTAAATGTTTTATTATAATCCCAAAAATGCAAAAATATGAATGAATGAAAACAGCTCCGTTACCAGAGTTATCAACATGTGGTTCTATAAATGAACCGGGGCTATTTCAGGAGTTTCCTGATATTGTAGAGCTTATTGAGAGCCTCAACAGGGGTCAGGTTATCAAGATCAAGGTCAAGGATCTCGTCCCTTATCTGCTTAAGCACCGGATCATCAAGCTGGAAGAAGCTCAGCTGCATGCCTTCCCTGTGGCCCGCGAGGTCGGCGATCGGCTTTGTCAATTCCTGTTTTTCGTGGCTCTGCTCCAGCTCACCCAGGATCTCACCTGCACGTTTGACAACGCTTCGCGGCATGCCAGCCATTTTTGCCACATGGATGCCGAAGCTATGCTCGCTGCCGCCCCTTTTAAGTTTTCTGAGAAATATCACCTTGTTGTTGAATTCCTTTATCGAAATGTTATAGTTCCTGACTCTTGAGAAGGAGTTTTCCATTTCGTTCAGTTCGTGATAGTGGGTGGCAAAAAGGGTCTTGGCGCGATGCCTGCTTTCATGGAGGTACTCGACCATAGCCCAGGCAATAGAGATTCCGTCATAGGTGCTGGTCCCCCTTCCTATTTCATCAAGAAGTATCAGGCTCCTGTCCGACAGGTTGTTAAGAATGCTTGCGGTTTCGTTCATTTCGACCATAAATGTCGACTCTCCAAGGCTAATGTTATCGGAAGCCCCAACCCTGGTGAAGATCTTGTCGACGATCCCGACCGATGCTTTACCGGCAGGAACGAAGCAGCCTGTCTGTGCCATGAGCACTATCAGTGCAGTCTGCCTCAGCAGGGCCGACTTGCCCGACATGTTCGGTCCTGTAAGGATTATGATCTGCTGGTCATCAGTATCAAGGGTCAGGTCGTTGGGAATATACGATTCCCCGGGAGGCAATTGCTTTTCGATAACAGGATGCCGGCCGTCTTTTATATCAAGTATTTTCGAATCGTTTATTTCGGGACGAATATATCCATTTGCATCCGACACGGCAGCAAATGAGTGTAGGCAATCGAGCCTGGCTATCAGCGAGGAATTCAGCTGAACAGGGGCAATGAATTCAAGGATTGCAAGTACCAGGTCATCGAAAAGCCTGGTTTCGAGTGCTATTATCTTTTCTTCTGCCCCCAGTATTTTACTTTCATATTCCTTAAGCTCTTCAGTGATATATCTTTCTGCGTTCACAAGGGTCTGCTTCCTTATCCATTCTGCGGGAACCTTGTCCTTATGCGTATTGCGCACTTCGATATAATATCCAAATACATTGTTGAAGCTTACCTTGAGGGAGGATATTCCGGTTCTTTCACTTTCGCGGCTCTGAAGTTCTGCAAGGAAATCCTTGCCGCTATAAAGTATCCTTCTTAATTCATCAAGTTCGGTTGACACCCCTGAGGCGATCACATTTCCTCTTGAGATCTGCACTGGCGGATCGTTATTAAGCTCCTTTTCAATCCGGTCGGCAATAATGCGGCACTCATTCATCTGTTCTCCGATCACAACCATAGGCGGGCACCCGCTGGCAGTGCACATGCTGCGCAGAGGGCCGACTGCCCTGAGGGCACGCTTCAGCTGGACCACTTCGCGAGGATTAATCCTGTTAACAGCCACCTTTGAAACAAGTCTTTCAAGATCGCCAGTCTGCCTGATCAGTGCCGCCATCTCTGACATGAACCGGGGATTGCCTGTCAGATATTCCACAACGTCGAGCCTGTCGCGGATAGGCTGGATATCCTTCAGGGGAAGTGAGATCCATCGTTTTAAAAGCCGGCCTCCCATAGGCGAAAGGGTCCGGTCGATAACATTAATAAGCGTGCTGGCGCCTTCATAGGGTGAATGGAAGAGCTCAAGATTCCTGATCGTGAATTTGTCAAGCCACACATACCTGTCTTCCTCGATCCTTGAAAGGTTTGTTATGTGACCCAGCTGCGCATGTTGGGTGATATCGAGATAATATAGCACTGCCCCGGCGGCGATGATTCCGAGGGAAAGACTGTGAACCCCGAATCCTTTAAGCGAGCTGGTCTCGAATTGTTTCAGCAGCCTGTCATTTGCTGCTTCAGGTGTAAATATCCAGTCGTCAAGCTTATATGTGTAGAATTTTGACCCGAATGTTTCGATGAAAATGTCGTTCCTGCGTTTTTCGTACAGCACCTCCTTTGGCTGGAAGTTATTGAGCAGTTGATCTATATATTCGAAAGTACCTTCCGATACAAGGAACTCTCCGGTGGATATATCCAGAAATGAAACACCGGCGGCCTTTTTGTCGATATGAACCGCTGCCAGAAAATTGTTTTCCTTATGATTAAGCACATTTTCATTAAGTGAGACGCCGGGAGTGATAAGCTCGGTGATCCCTCGTTTGACAATCGTTTTGGCAAGTTTCGGATCTTCGAGCTGCTCGCATATTGCAACCCTCTGGCCCGCCCTGACAAGTCGTGGCAGATAGGTATCGAGGGCATGGTAGGGAAATCCTGCAAGTTCGACGAAGGAAGCCGATCCGTTTGCTCTTCTTGTAAGAGTGATACCGAGAATTTCAGAAGCCTTGATCGCATCCTCCCCGAAAGTCTCATAGAAATCGCCGACTCTGAAAAGGAGTATTGCGTCGGGGTGCGTCGATTTTACGTGGTAGTACTGCTTCATCAGCGGTGTTTCCACATACTTCGGGTTATCTGGCAGAGGATTATCGATTTCGGGAAAAATTAGTACAAATAAGTGATCGTTGACAAAGATACATTGACTGACATATTAATGAAATCCTTTTTGAGATTTATTCCGTTCAAAGGTGATTTTTGATCGTTCTCAGAATGGTTATCAGTATGTACCGCAGTACAGAGCAGGTTTTTGATTAACTTGGTCATCTGATTCAGAATCCATACCCCGATGAAAAAAGTACTGATCCTTGGCGCAGGACTTGTGGCCAGGCCGATGGTTACCTATCTTCTCAGGCACGGGATAAGCCTGACCATAGCCTCACCAATGCCCGACAGGGCTGAAGCCATGATAAATGGCAATTCTCTTGGTGCCGTCGTCGACTGGTCAATGGATGACCCTGTGGCTCTTGACCGGATGATCAGGGAACATGACATCACAGTTTCCCTCCTTCCGTACAGGTATCATACAGATGTCGCAAAGAACTGCATCCGCAATCTGAGACCGCTGGTTACAACTTCATATGTTCAGCCGGGGATGAAGCTCCTGGAAAGTGAGGCGAAAAATGCAGGTGTTTTGCTTCTTAACGAAACAGGTCTTGATCCCGGTATCGACCATATGTCGGCCATGAAGGTCATTGACCATATTCACGGAAAAGGCGGCAGGGTAGCGGAATTCGTTTCACTTTGCGGGGCTCTTCCGGCAAATGAGGCTGCTGATAATCCCCTTAAATACAAGTTTACCTGGAGCCCGAAAGGAGTTGTGCTCGCAAGCTGCAACAGCGCTACTTATCTCCGGAAAGGCCTGGTAGTCAATGTTGAATCTGCCGGACTTTTCAGGAACACATTCTTATTCGATTTTCCGAAAGTCGGTACCCTTGAAGTCTACCCCAACAGGGACTCATTGATTTACAGGGATATATATGGGATCCCCGAGGCACAGACAGTTTACAGGGGAACACTCCGTTTCAGCGGATGGTGCGAATCACTCGATGCCATGAAGATGCTCGGAATGCTTGATTCAGCCAGGAAAGATTATACAGGGATGACATACAGGGAATTCATTGCCGAAAGAGCTGGAACCGGTTCAGCCGGGCTGAAAAAAGAAATTGCATCAAAGCTTGGAATTCCTGAAGATTCGGTAGCAATTAATTCTCTTGAGTTTCTCGGGATGTTCAGCGACGAATCGCTCGGTTATACGGAAGCCTCACCCTTTGATATCACCTCCGACAGGATGATCCGCAGGATGATGCTGGGTAATAATGAAAGGGACATGGTAGTAATGCAGCATATTATAGTGGCTGAATATCCTGATGGGAAAAGGGAGATGATAAAGTCATCAATGCTTGATTTCGGAACTCCATCCACCGATACGGCAATTTCGAGGACCGTAGCCCTGCCCGCAGCCATTGCCGTGAGAATGATACTTGAAAAAAGGATCGGTCTTGCAGGGGTATACAGACCGGTATTACCGGAGATTTACAACCCTGTTCTTGAAGAGCTGAAGGACTTGGGCATTGAGATGAAGGAAGAGTACGGGCTGCCTGCCGGACCTGAAAGTTCAGGTAATAGTCTTTGGTAAGCAGTTTGTATTCATCAGTATAATCGTGCCTCAGGGAATTTCCGGAACGAATAGCTCAAAATCACGACAGGAAACAAATATTGACCCATCGGTGTTATATTCATGAGTCGGCATGACTAATGAATTGTAAACCTACATCTTATTGATCTATGAAAACAAAGAACCTGTGGATAACATTCATTGTTATCACATGCATCTGTTTTGCAGTGCTCATCTATTTCGGGCATGAGATCTACCGGCTTAAGCCTCCTATTCCTGCGAAAGTAGTTTCCGAAACTGGTGAGACCATTTTCACGGGAACACAGATAAAGGATGGCCAGAATGTATGGCAGTCGATCGGCGGACAGGAGGTTGGTACGGTATGGGGACATGGCGCTTATGTAGCTCCCGACTGGTCGGCCGACTGGATCCACAGGGAAGCCACTTATATTCTCAATGCCTGGGCTGTGAGGGAGTTCGGCCTGCCCTTCAATGAGATCTCAGGTGAACAGGAATCAATGCTTCAGACAAGGATACGTAAGGTGTTGCGGGTAAATACATACAACCAGGGCACAGGGACCCTGACCGTCTTTACTGACCGGGCTAATGCAATAGTGGAAAACAGCATGCATTACACGGGTCTTTTTATGGACGATCCTTCACTTGAAGGTGAAAGAAATTCGTATTCCATACCGGCAAATACAATCAAGGATCCGGAAAGGATGAAGGCAATGAATGCATTCTTTTTCTGGGCGGCATGGGCCTGCGTAACAAACCGCCCCGATTCGGAGATTACATATACCAACAACTGGCCTCCCGACCAGGTTATCGGAAACACCCCTTCTGCCGGAATTATCCTGTGGACAGGTTTCAGTGTCATCATGCTGCTCGTCGGCATTGGTCTGCTGGGGTTTTACCATGCACGGAACAGATCTGATATACTTGACAAATCGCTGCTGCCTCAGAATGACCCGCTGGCCGGTCTTAATCCCACGCCTTCAATGACGGCAACGCTTAAGTACTACTGGGTTGTGATAGCTCTCCTGCTGACCCAGATATTACTGGGTGTGGTGACCGCTCATTACGGGGTTGAGGGAAACAGTTTTTACGGCCTGAAACTTGGCAATCTTCTCCCGTACACGGTTTCGCGGACCTGGCATGTTCAGCTTGCCCTGTTCTGGATCGCCACTTCCTGGCTTGCAGCAGGTCTTTACATCGCCCCCGCAGTATCAGGGACCGAACCCAAATACCAGCGGCTGGGAGTGAACATACTGTTCGGTGCCCTGCTGGTTATAGTCCTGGGGTCGCTTTCGGGTGAATGGATGGGCGTTATGCAGAAGCTAGGACTGAAAGTCAATTTCTGGCTCGGACACCAGGGTTATGAATATGTCGATCTTGGAAGATTCTGGCAGATATTTCTCTTTGCCGGTTTCTTAATCTGGCTGTTCCTGATGTTCAGGGCATTATTACCTGCACTTAAGAAGCCGACTGCAAGCCGTGAGCTGCTGGTAATGTTCGTTATTGCAACGGTAGCTATCGCCGGTTTTTACGGGGCCGGACTGCTCTGGGGAAGACAGACCCACCTTTCGGTGGCCGAATACTGGCGATGGTGGGTTGTCCATCTGTGGGTTGAAGGATTTTTCGAGGTATTTGCCACCGTTATAGCTGCATTCCTTTTTGTAAGGATGGGGCTGCTGAATGTAAAATATGCCACGACTGGAGTTATCTTTTCGACAATTGTATACATGTCGGGAGGTGTGATCGGCACATTCCATCACATGTATTTTACCGGAACCCCAACGGCGGTAATCGCCCTTGGCGCCTCGTTCAGCGCTCTCGAGGTCGTACCGCTGGTATTCATGGGATTCGAAGCATACAATAACCTGCAGATAAGCAAGGCTACTGCCTGGGTTAAAGCATATAAATGGCCGATTTACTTCATTATTTCGGTAAGCTTCTGGAATCTTGTAGGCGCAGGTTTATTCGGATTTCTGATCAATCCTCCCATTGCACTTTACTACATGCAGGGACTGAACACAACACCGGTCCATGGGCATGCCGCCCTGTTCGGTGTGTTCGGAATGCTTGGCATCGGACTGATGCTGTTCGTACTTAAAGGTCTGACTCACAAGTATGTCTGGAGAACAAACCTTCTTAAGTTTGCATTCTGGACCATTAACGGTGGATTGATGCTTATGATCTTACTGAGCATGTTGCCTATCGGTGTTCTGCAAACGATCGCCAGCATAAAGCACGGGATGTGGTACGCCCGCTCGGCGGAATTTATGGGAGGAGCAACTCTTCAGACACTCAGATGGATAAGGATTTTCGGAGATATGATCTTCTCCATAGGGGCCGTTGCGCTTGCCCTGTTCGTGGTGGGTCTGAAGACGGGCTGGTCGATAGACCGGTCAAGGCGCCTTTATCAGGAATGACATCTGAACTGATTCACTCCCGTAAAGGCTTAATGATGGCCCAGAAGGAACTCCCTCAATGCCAGTGCATTGTTATGTTGCTCATCCCTGGCAGAATAGAGCAGGGTTAGCGTTCCGTGCTTCGATTCAAGGTCCTTAAGTTTTTTAACCTCCTCAGGTCTCTTTTCAAGTTCCCTGTCGTACCGCTTCCTGAATTCATCCCATTTCGAAGGATCGTGACCGAACCATTTCCTCAGTTCATCGCTCGGAGCAATTTCCTTTACCCACTCGTTCCAGCCGGCTTTCTCCTTTGAAATACCCCGTGGCCAAAGCCTGTCAATGTATACCTTATATTTTTCTCCGGGATTTTCAGGATCATAAATTCTTCTGACAGTAATCATTTTTCATCATTATTTATGGTTTTTATGGAATCCGCCGGCTAAGTCTCATAATTCTTCGTTTCAAAAAATCTGTTTAACTTTTTTCGAGGAAATTTCTGAGTACATATTGAAGTATCCCGCCATTCCTGTAATAAGCAATCTCTATCAGTGAATCGAGGCGGGCAACCGTATTGAATTCCGAAATGCCGCCTGTGGGTTTTGCCACAGTCACCTTGATAACCTTGTTTGGTGTAAGCCCGTCCAGATCGGAGACGTCAATCGTCTCGTCACCGTTCAGTCCCAGAGAAGAAGCATTTTCGCCATCCATGAACTGCAACGGCATCACCCCCATTCCCACAAGATTGCTCCGGTGTATCCTTTCAAAACTTTCAGCAATTACCGCTCTGACGCCCAGCAACTGGACACCTTTGGCCGCCCAGTCGCGCGATGATCCGCTGCCGTACTCCCTTCCGGCAATTATGATAAGCTGGATATTGTTCTTGATATATTTTTCAGATGCTTCAAAAACAGTCATCTCTTTCATTTCAGGGAAATATATGGTCCAGCCTCCTTCCCTGTTTACCAGCTTGTTCTTCAACCTTACATTGGCAAATGTCCCTCTGACCATTACTTCATGATTGCCCCTGCGCGAACCGTATGAATTGAAGTCAGCCCTTTCGACTCCCTGCGATTTCAGGTATTTACCGGCAGGGGAATCCTCGGCGATTGATCCTGCAGGGGAAATATGATCGGTGGTTATTGAATCGCCAAGTTTGAGAAGTACCCTGGCTGAAGTTATGTCATCTATTTTCCCGGGTTTTGCTTTCATGTCAATAAAAAAGGGAGCCTCCTTAATGTATGTTGATTTTTCATCCCAGTTGTAGACGTCACTGCCCGCTGTATTCAACTCCTTCCATCTCTCATCTCCACTGAAGATACCAGAATAGTTCGAAACAAAATCCTTTGAATCAAGGACCCTGTTCATGACTCCCTGGATCTCCTCCATCGATGGCCAGACATCGCTGAGGTACACCGGCTCAAGATTCGGATCAAAACCCAGAGGTTCATTCTGAAGATCTATATCGATCCGGCCCGGAATTGCATATGCAACAACAAGCAGGGGTGAAGCAAGGAAGTTCATCTTCACAAGCGGGTGGATCCGCGCTTCAAAATTCCTGTTCCCCGAAAGGATCGAAGCGACCACAAGATCGTTTTCAATAACTGCTTTATTTATATGCATCGGTAGTGGCCCGCTGTTTCCGATGCATGTGGTACACCCGTATCCAACTACGTTAAATCCAAGAGCTTCGAGGTATGGAAGAAGCCCCGCCTTCTTAAGGTATTCAGTCACAACCTTGGAGCCGGGAGCAAGGCTTGTTTTGACCCAGGGTTTTGTGCCAAGCCCTTTTTCAATTGCTTTCTTCGCCAGCAGTCCGGCTCCGACCATGACGCTCGGGTTCGATGTGTTGGTACAGCTGGTTATGGCTGCAATAACAATGGCTCCGTCACTGAGCATGTAGTCGGTATGGTTTACCTTGATC
>JBAVOD010000292.1:0-3840 GCA_049691735.1 Bacteroidales bacterium | reverse complement strand
AGAAAACATCAAAACTTTGAGCTAAAACTTATAGCTTTATTCGCTTAAGTTGACGCGTATACCTAAAGGGGGTTTGTTAAGTAGCTGATTATCTGTAAGTCCCCTTCAGGGGTTCCAATGGCAGAAGTAACTGGTTATTTCACCGGGATCAAAAGTTGTGTAAAAGAATGTGCAGGGAATGTGTACCTGAGGGTATTCCCCTTGACTTTAATATCATTTGCGGCTGTAGTTACAGGTTCAGCTGCCCTGGGATTTCCTCCTGCAGCCGTTACTTTTCCATTTACCTCATTGGCTTTTGCACTTCCGGCGAACTCTCCGGTCTGTAAAACCACATCTGCCTCGATATCTTTTGTCTCGTGCCTGTTAACGACATTTAATACCAGCGTTTTGGTCGAATCATTAACTATTGCGGTAACGTCGAGATAAGGTATGTTTTTAAATATATTATTATCGTATTTTTCACAGCCTGTATATACATCGAGAGATGTTCCATGGCAGTTATTGGAATACAGGTAGAATGCCTGAAATAATGAGTTCTTGAAATCACCGTCCGGAGAATTGCCTACAAGGCTCGACAACATGGTGATATTAGCCATCTTAACTATATCGGCATGCCTGATAAAAGAATTCAGATGCTGAGCCACCATTAATGATCCGGTCAGATTATTACCTCCACCTGACCACTCATCAAATGAAATATAGACTGGTTTAGCGGAACCTGATTTTAGCATTGCCTTCTCAATCAGGTCTTTTACTATGCTAATCTTCTGATCAAGATCAAGACCTAAAGACATCATTCCGGAGAAGCTCCGGTCATTCCCTAATGCTTCAGTCGCATATCTATGGACAGAAAGATAATCAATTTTGCCAACCATATGTTGTAAAACATAATCATTCCAATCTATCCACGCATTATCAGGCGTGTAGTTTGATGCGCCTGAAGCAATAAGTTTAATATTCCTGTCTACCAGTTGCATCAGTTTACCGGCCTCAAGAGCAAACTTGCAATAGTCTTCAGCGTTTTTCTGTCCCATCTGCCAGGGTCCGTCGATTTCGTTTCCAAGAGCCCAGTATTTGACATTGAAAGGTTTTTCATTACCATACTTCCTCCTCAGGTCTGAATAGTATGTTCCTTTATCATAATTACAATATTCAACCCAGTGCCGTGCCTGGTCGAGAGTACCTGTGCCCGCATTTATGCAAATAAAATTTTCGGCTCCGATAAGGTTGCATAGCTTTACATATTCATCAGTTCCCATCTGGTTGGCCTCAATCTGATGCCATGCAAGGTCCAGTCTTGCCGGACGTTGCTCCCTGGGGCCAATTCCATCCTCCCAGTTGTAACCTGATACAAAATTTCCTCCGGGCCATCTGACAACCGGTATTTTAAGCTCCTTTATAAGACTGATAAAATCTTTCCTGAATCCGTACTCATCAGCAAAAGAGGATTTAGGATCATATATGCTGCCATACACAACATTACGTATGGGTTCAACAAAAGCACCATAAAGATTTGGATCAACAGCGCCTATTTTACGGTCAAAATTAATTTTGATCACAGCTGGTCCCTGCGACATTAGATTCCCGGAAAAATATCCGGAAATAATCATACAAATGAGTAAGATTTTCAGCTTTTTCATAGAAATTAGTTTTAAATGACTGTTGTTTTTTCTCGTTTTGCTGAATAACCGACTGTTGTCAGCTACGGGTTTTAATCCTAAAAATAGGTTTTCCGGATATAAATTTCAAACAAATAATTAATATTAAGTATTTAAGTCACGCATGTCTTTAAAATGATGAAGATTTCAGCAACCTAATCTGCCCCTCCCTGGCCCTCCCCAATTGGGGCGGGAAAAGGCCGTAGGCCTTACATACGTTAACTTCGGGCATCGCCCGATGCAACTATCTGATATTTAGAATTCTAATAAAAAAATTTTCTCCGACTATTATCATTGTATTATTATTGCCTGCAATTCCTGTCAGATTCTCATCGGAAAGTACGGCCAGCTTATTACATTGCGAACAGGATGGCAGTTTCATCAGCCTGCCGTTATTGCAGGCAAGGAAGAACTCATCTCCCTGATAGTCATAAAAAATATCATTGGGGCGATCATCCAGGAAACCCGGCATCCCCTGATCGTCAGTGTAATTGAGAGACCTTTCAGTCCAGACTCCGCCCTGGCTTGAAAACATTAATACCGGGGAACCATCATTATTCATGCCTGCAACAGCAATCCGGTTTGCAGTTACCAGAACCCGCGTGAAATAGCAGGGTTTGTAAAAACCCGAATAAACCTTGTTAAAATCAGTGATATCCCAGTTGATCGCGTCGGCAGAATGGATAATTTCGCCTTCGTCTGTTACACCGTAACAGTCTGATTCCCTGGCAGAGACCGAAACAATGTTCCCCTTTACGGGAAGCAGGATCTTTCTGAACCCCCCTTTTTCATCACCTGAAAGGATTTCACCACGATCGGTACCGGCAATTATAATTCCGTTGAATAAAGCAAGCGAGTTTATGTTCCTGTCAGTACCGCTGTCGATATTCCGGAATATTCCACTGTCAGAAGAAATCATTAGTGTACCGTTATCCCCGGCAGCAATGAGCATCCTTTGATCGGAGAGGAGGCAGTTGAAATTTACTCCCGGGAATTTTTCGGATTTTGTTATCTTTCCCGACGACGAGATCCGGTCGATTTGCCCGCCTGAGCCAGCTGCAATGAACCCATCGTCATATCCGATTGCAGCCCTGTATCCTTCTGATTTGTTTTTTTCGCCGTGATAAATAATAGCAGAAGAATCATCCCTGTAAGCATGGGTATCACCGGCAAATAATTGCGAATCCCTCTTTCCGGGAGTTATCAATAGTAAACCGCCCAAAATAGCATACAAGGCCCTTAAACTCAGAACAGACATCGGGATTTTAGAATTTGGTAAATGCATTTTATATATCTTCAGCATTGGCCCTGTCTTGAAAGAGGTCACCAATGCTGAAGACAAATTATCCGGATCAGCTATTTCAGGCCACTGTTGGTAATCCTGAAATAATCATATGATACTTCAAAATCACCCTGTTCCGCTGCAGGCGTCTCCATACCCCGCATTCCCGGCATGGCTGGTCTGCCTTCATCTGATCCATTACATACAAACAGCCCGGCTTTTGCATCCTTAAGAATAATGTCAACATCCCCTACATTATTGAAAGTCTTTCCGTCGCGGGAGTATGAACCTGAAATTTTTCCTCCTTTTCTCTCCAGTTTCAGGATCAGGGAATAATTGTTGTCGTTTATTACATCCGGACTTCTGAAGCCGGCTAAAGAGAACGAGTCGCCGTTCCTTTCAATTATCATGTCGAGTACGCCTGTACGAGTTCTGAAGGATCTTGGATTTGACCTGTACACAAGTTTTACATAATTATCATCATCCTGCCATGCAATCAAACCGCCTTGCTGGTTAAACAGGGAAGGTTTACGTGAGAAGGTCACTTTTGTAAGAATTGTCCAATCAGTATTTGCACTCTGGAGCAATATATTTTCAGCAGTTTTTAAAGCTCCCGTGATATCTCCCTTCGCTCCCTTTATTACCAGTGAGCCAGGGGTCTTTGACAGGCTCCAGTCGCTTTTGTTCTCACGGATCCAGCTCCACTGCCTGCCCAGGGTATTAGTGTTAAATTCATCGCTGACTGACTTAATGCCGAAGTTTACCGAATATTCTTTTTTATCGACTGTAATATAATCAGTCAATGTGATCGATGCTGTTCCCGGAACGCCATTAGCCTGGATTGTCTCAACATTAACTGCCGGGTCAGCAGGGACAACATTTACCACAGGTGCCCGGGGT
>JBAVOD010000291.1:0-19062 GCA_049691735.1 Bacteroidales bacterium | reverse complement strand
GGTGTACACTTCAATATCAGCGTAGATCCAACTTTTTGGCAATCCCTTCTGGATCGGATGATTTCCAATTCTGGTTGCCAGGGCATTTACGCGGGAGCCGTGGGCTGTATTTTCTCCATCGCCGGCATTAACAACTCTTATTGTTCCGTCATCTACAACTATTGCTGCTTTACCAAAGTTCTTATTTCGCCATCCCAGGCCTATCATCCTATTATACTCATCCCAATTTTCAAATCCATTATTTGCAGAATGAAATATATATAAACCTCCTCCGCTGGTGACAAAACGTTCAAGGCTTCTCCGCGTCGGATCGCCCCAGTTCACCGGAGTCCCTTTATCATTACAACTCAACATAACGACATCGTAAGCAGAAAAATCAGGACTCCAACTCTCAATCTGATCTTTTGTTGCTGAATTATCTGGAGATGTCGACACATCGATTTTGAATCCTTTATAGATATTCAGTATATGTATAATAGACTGGGTTGTCCGTTGCCAGTCATGGTTAGAAAATCCATCAACAATAAGCAATTTTATCTCATGCGTTTTTTGTGCCCTTAAAGCACTTAAGTTTGCAATAAAAATCAGTATAGCCAGGAAATTACGGAATATTCTAACGCTCATATTTTTATAGCTTATTTATTTTGAAAGCACTAAAATAGCTGAAATTATTTTCTTGTCATTTAATATTTATGTCTTTTAGATTATATTTTGACCGTGCCGATTTGCGATATGCGCCCCCTGAACAAACCTGTTACAATACGAGTTAAATTTGGTCAACATAAACCTTCAGACTGGATAGCAGAATGGCTTCCCGGTAATTTCTTCCCGGTTTTATTTGCGGACACCTTAAGCTGGTACGCACGAAAAGCATTGATGAGTCTGAAATCCTTACCTGAACGAACACCTGGTTAAACTAAATCTGACGAATATCATGAAGAGAAGCGAATTTATCAAGACTACAACAATAGGCGGTGCTTACGCAATAATAGGACCTTCCATTTTAACGGATTTATTGACTTCCGATGAAGCTGTATGGGCAAACCGTCCTTTACGGTGGGCACAGCTGGCATTTGTTGAAAATGACCCGGGACGCTGCGATCCCGACTTCTGGCTTGACTACTTTAAACGGATTCATGTTGAAGGTGCCCTGATGAGCGCGGGGGGAGTGGTGGCATATTACCCTACAGAAATTCCACTCCATCACAGGAGCGACTACCTTGGAAACTCCGATCTTTTGGGTTACATGATGGAAGGTTGCCGAAAACAGAATATTACTGTTTGTGTTCGCACTGACCCACACGCTGCCAGACAAAATGTTTATGACGCTCATCCTGATTGGATTGCAGTAACGGCCGATGGTCAGAAACGCCGGCACTGGGCAAATCCCGATCTGTGGGTGACCTGCGGATTAGGCCCCTATAATTTTGATTTCATGACCCAGGTCCATAAGGAGATCATGCAAAAATATCATCCTGAAGGTATTTTCTCCAACCGTTGGAGTGGCAGCGGTACATGTTACTGCGAACATTGCGTGAAAAATTTTAAAGAATTTTCCGACGGGATGGAGATACCAAAGGGTGGCGGAGGCAGACCAGGTGGAGGATCGGGAAGGGGAACAGGTTCCGATACTCAAACCGTTGCTTCGGCTGCAGCAGCATTGAAATACAGAGAATGGAATATTGCCCGCCTGAAAGATCTATGGTTTCTATGGGATGCAGAGATCCGTAAAATTAAGCCCACCTCAAGGTTTATTCCAAACGGATTTCCCGACAGAAAGATCATCGGTCAGTATTCAGATATCTTCTTCGTTGACAGGCAGGGAAGATCCGGCGCCATACCGCCTTGGAACAGCGGAAGGGGAGCGAAGGAACTCAGGGCAGGTGGGATGGCAATGAAACCGCTAATCCATATTTTCAGCGTGGGATTGGAAGATGCACCCAGGTGGAAGGACTCGGTTAATACCGACGCCGAGCTAAAGATCTGGGCAGCAGGAGGTATTGCCAACGGGATGCTTCCATGTTTTGTAAAGTTCAATGCCACACCATTAGATAAGCGCTGGTTTAAGACAATGGAAAAGGTATATGAAGGCCATTTCAAAAGTGCACGTTATCTGAGAAATATCGCACCCATGGCCAGGGTGGCCGTAGTTATAGCTGACCAGGGCAGAGGTGGCGGTATGCAATCCGGGGCCAAACCGTGGCAACAGGATAGCGGATCACACATGCAGGGGATGTCTCATGCACTCATTGAAGGTCATATGCCTTTTGAGATGCTAAACGCAGATGTGCTTGATGCTGAACATCTGAAGCCATTTAAACTGGTTATCCTGCCCAATATCACAAGATTGTCTGATACCCAGTGCGGGCAGCTCAGGAAGTTTGTTGAAGGTGGAGGGAGTCTTCTTGCCACCTTCGAAACATCACTTTATAACGAACGGGGAGATATCCGTAAAGATTTTGGTCTCAGCGACTTATTTGGGGTATCATATGATAACGGCGTGGAAGGTCCCATGCAGAACAGTTATCTGCGTTTAAGGTCCGATCCTGAAACACAAAAATTCCATCCGGTCCTCGAGGGGCTTGAAGATGCCGTTCGGATAATCAATGGCAGGTTCAGAATTAAAGTAACACCGAATTTTGCTTTTCCAAGTCCGATTACCCTGATCCCAACATACCCCGACCTGCCGATGGAAGATGTATATACAAGAATTCCAGACACCAACATAAGAGAACTTTATCTGAGAGAGATAGGCAAAGCCAGAATAGCATATTTCCCCTGGGATGTTGACAGATCATTCTGGCAATTCATGGCTTTGGATCACGGGAAACTTCTCAATAATACAATAAAGTGGGTGCTGAACGAGGATCCGGTTGTAACAGTTAAGGCTCCCGGGCTGATAGAGACAACCGTATGGAGACAAAAAGACTCCATGGCGGTACATCTGGTGAACATGACAAATCCTATGATGATGAGAGGCCCTTTCAGGGAATTGATACCAGTAGATGCAGAGGTAAGTATCAAAATGCCTGAAAACGTAAAGTTAACGGGTGTCCACCTGCCGATGAGGGACAAAGATCCCCGGTATATCCAAAAAAATGGAAGGGTAATCCTTACAGTATCCCAGATTAATGATCATGAAATTATTGGAATAGATTTAGCATAAGAATCCTGAATTAATAGGTATTAAAGTGGAAATCCTGCATTAATTGGTAAGTCATTAAAGAGAATATTATATTTAACCAAATTAGATAATATTTAGTATGAACTGGACTCAGGTTGTTGATCCTCTACACAGCATTGGTTTATCAGCTTTGGTTGCTGCTATTCCTATCTTCTTTATTTTCTGGGCCTTGATTATCAAAAAAATGAAAGGCTACATGGCAAGTCTGCTTACATTGCTGGTTGCTATTCTGCTGGCTTTACTGGTATATGGCATGCCTTTGAAAGTTGTTGCTTCATCCACAGTTCATGGTGCACTGTATGGATTATTTCCCATTTGCTGGGTCATAATTGGTGCGGTTTTCTTATATAACATTACAGTGAAAAGCGGCCAGTTCGATGTAATTAAGAATTTCATGGCTTCAATAACATCGGACCGCCGGCTTCAGGCACTTCTCGTTGCGTTTGCATTTGGCGCATTTCTCGAAGGCGCAGCAGGAATGGGTGCACCCGTAGCCATTACTGCTGCAATGCTCGTCGGGCTTGGCTTTAATCCTCTTTATGCCGCCGGCATTTGCCTTCTGGCAAATACTGTTCCTGTCGCCTTTGGATCTGTCGGAATACCGGTTATCGCAGCTGCGCAGGTCTCGGGTATTCCCGAAATGGCAGTATCACAGATGGTTGGCAGAACTCTTCCTATCCTTGCATTAATAGTACCTTTCTATATAGTTGTTGTAATGTCAGGATTTAAAAGATCCCTTGACGTTCTGCCTGCAATTCTTGTTGCCGGTGTTGTTTTTGCTGTTATTCAATTTCTGACTTCGAACTTTGTTAATCCAATGTTACCGGGAATATTAGCCGGTCTTGGAACTATTATCTGTTTAACTATCTTCCTGAAATACTGGAAGCCTAAGACACCTTGGAGATTTAAAGAGGAATCACAGCTAACCATTGAAACTGAGCTCAAATATTCAACCGAACAAATAATCAAAGCCTGGTCACCATACATAATTATGACTTTATTAATTATTGCATGGGGATTGCAACCGGTGAAAGATGCCCTTAATTCCATAGGACAGGTAAAATTTTATCTCCCGGGACTAAAAGATTCAATAATTAAGCCTGACGGAAGCGGATTTCTCGAAATTAAGCCTTTCGATTTTAATTTTCTTTCTACTGCCGGTACGGCAACAATTATTTCAGCATTCCTTTCATTGCCGTTAATCGGGATGAGCCTGAAGAATGGATTAAAAACTTTATTCGAAACCCTAAACCAGCTTAAGTATCCGATAATAACAATCGGATCAATCGTTGGCTTCGCTTTTATAGCGAACAATTCCGGAATGTCAATCAGTATGGCAATGGCATTGGCAAGTACCGGTGTTCTCTTCCCATTCTTTTCTCCTGTACTCGGATGGTTGGGTGTGTTTTTAACCGGTTCCGATACCTCATCAAATGCACTATTCAGCAAACTTCAGTATACATCGGCTCACACTATTGGAGTCGACCCTGTCCTGACAGTAGGAGCAAATGCGTCCGGTGGTGTCACCGGTTAAATGATATCTCCTCAATCACTGGCTGTTGGAGCGGCTGCAGTCGGATTGGTAGGAAAGGAATCTGAATTGTTTCGCTTCACCCTTAAGCATAGTTTCTTTATGCTGCTTATAATTTGCACAATCACTACTCTTCAGGCATATGTTGTTTCATGGGTAATACCAAAATATGATATGATCGGGAGCACTGCAACACAAGCCGTTTCAAATATTTCTACCGGAATAATATATCTTATTTCCTTATTTATAATTCTGGTGATGATTACGCTGACTGTTTTGTTCCTCAATAGGAAACGAGAAAAATTATTGGTAATGAAGTAGGAGTGACTCTCAGTTGAATAGATTGTGTAAGATTGTCGGGCAGTTTCCCCGGTCGATCACTATCTGAAACTCATGGGACCTGATAATCCTTCAAACCTTTTTCTGTATTCCGAAGGAGGCACCCCCGTTCTTCTCTTAAACTGTTTATTGAAATGGCTGAGGTTGTTAAAGCCACTGTCAAGACAGACTTCAGTAATGCTCAGTTCCCGGTCCATTAATAATCTGCAGGCAAATTCTGTTTTTATCTGATTCAGGTATTCAAATAAAGTAATACCCATGTTCTTTTTGAAAAACCGGCACAGTGATCCTTCAGCCATATTAACCAGTTCAGCCAAAACCTTTAAATCAACTTCTTCACGGTAGTTATTCATAAGATAGTCGTGAATGGTCGCTATCCGCCTGTTCCCGGTCGTGAAACGTATTTTAAGATACTCTTTGCTTGCCAGTTGAACATTAGTTTCGCTCCTCCCGATAGTATCCATTATTTTATAAAAATGCAGCATCCGTTCGAAATTTTGTAAGTATGGCAATTGAAGCATGATTTCACTTACTTCATTAAGAGTGTGACCGACAATCTGAATCCCTCTTTCCGACAGATCCAATGCCCTTTTTACATTGCTGAATTCAGGGAGACTTAATAATTGAGAAGGCAAAACGTTCAATGTAAATTGAAGGAAAACCATCTCAAGAGCTCGCTTCGATTGCATCCGTGCTTCTTTATCAACTATCCAGACATGAGGTAGATTTGGGCCAATAAATGCCAGGTCACCGGGTTGAAATTCTTCGATTGAATCTGCAACAATCCGCTTTCCCGAACCCTCCGTTATGAAGCTTATTTCAAAAGTATTGTGGTAATGCCAGGTGCTTTGTTCCAGATTGTCCTGAAATATCCCGATAAAAAATGATTCATCTTTTTTTTCAATTATTTTCTCCGGGAAAGCTGCCATAGTGGTAATAATTGTACCGAAATCAAGTATTAAGTTAATATAGCATCAAAAATAGTAAAAATTGATGTAGTTTTCATATCGGGCAGGCTTTAATTTTACGGCAGAAATTAGTTGAGTGTTCTACAAAATCAATGATTTATGAAAGAATTGGTCAAAAAACCGAATCCCCGGGGTGGTGTTAATTACTCGACTTGTGATCCGGTAAGAATATGAAAACAGTATTGTACGGAAAGTCGCGGGAGGTTATGATCGATACCAATGGTCCGGTTATAATAATTGGGGAAAGTATAAACCCTACAAGACGAAAAAAGCTGGCGACTACATTACAGGCAGGAGATTTTGAATATGTGCTCGAGTTAGCCGCCATACAGATCAAAGCAATGGCTGATGTTCTGGATGTCAATGTTGGTTTCCCCGGCGTTGACGATGTTAAGTTGTTACCGGAAACAGTAATAGCAATTCAGGAGAAATTCGATATTCCGCTTTGTCTCGATTCTCCCAATCCGGAGGCAATTGAAGCAGCGCTAAAGGTAGCGAAAGGTAAATGCCTTATTAATTCTGTGAATGGAGAAGAACGTTCATTAAATGCTGTTCTGCCCGTTGCAAAAGAATATGGTGCTGCTATAATCGGATTGGTGATGGATGATAACGGGATCACTCATGATCCTGAAAAAAGACTGGCGATAGCTGAAAAGATTGTTGAGAGAGCAATAAAAACGGGGATCAGAGAGGAGGATGTCGTCATCGACCCCCTTGCAATGGCTGTCAGTGCTGATCCGGATGCATGCATGGTTACTTTGGAAACCATCAGTCTTATACATCAGAAACTGGGGCTGAATATTACTATGGGAGCAAGCAATATATCTTTCGGATTGCCAAACAGGGAGATCCTGAATGCTGCTTTTATGACATTAGCAATACTCAACGGACTTACTTGTCCGATTGCAAACCCTGAGAAAATTATAGCTACTGTCCGTGCTGCCGATCTGATACTGGGAAGAGACGCATATGCCATGCGGTTTATTGAAAATTTTCAAGGGAGTATGTAATTCAGTAATTTCAACAGTTATTTTAATCAGGAAATAATGTCATTTACAAAACCTTCCCGCAGGTGGCAACCTGCTTTCTTTCCATTTAAAAAAGAAAAATTCGGCAGACGTTTACTGGCGAAAACGGAACTATTGATAAAGGGTCCATTGTTCGGATGCCGGATGTGCGGCAATTGCCTGCTGCAGGAGACAGCATTCATCTGTTCCATGGAATGTCCGAAAGGGATGAGAAACGGGCCCTGCGGAGGTATAACTCCATCAAAGAATTGCTATATCGACGAAACCCGTAAATGTATATGGTATTGCATTTATAAACGGGCTGAACAACTGGGCAGAGAAGACATGCTGCTTGAAGTGCTTCCCCCTCTCGATTGGGAAAAGGTTGGAACAGATACATGGGGCGAAGTTGTACGCCAGATACGAAAAACGGGCACCGCAAAATTCATTAAGGATATTTTTTCAAAAGATAAAGTAAAAAAATCGGAGACATGGGATAGTGTCTTTAAGACAATTCGTCAGCCCGTTTGGTGGCAGGGCGATTCTGATTACCATGCCCCCGGTTACCACGAACCTGTTTCGGAACTTGAAAGACGATTGCGCGCCGGGGAATTTGTTGTTGCTACTGAAGTAACACCCCCATTGAGTGCAAATGCCGACAGGCTGGCTAAAGATATCGAACTTGTAAAACCTTATGTTACAGCTATTAACTTTACCGATTCTTCCTCAGCCAGGCCAAGGATGTCGAGCACAGCGTGCTGTAAGGTAGCTCTCAGCCTTAATGTTGAACCTGTGCTGCAGATAGCAGCCCGCGATACTACACGGACCCGTCTGCAAGCCGATATGATCGGAGTCAACGAAATGGGCATTTTCAATGTTCTTTGCATCACCGGCGACAGCACAAAAGTGGGCCCTTCACCTATGAGCAATATGAATATTCTCGATATCGACTCGGTCCAGATGTTATGGTTACTGAGACGAATGCGGGATGAAGGTATATATCTCGATGGCAAAAAGATGAAGTATCCTCCGAAACTGTTTCTTGGAGCTGCATCGTCCCCCTTCGCGGCAGACCCCAAATTACAGGCGATCAGAGACCATAAGAAAATTAATGCCGGTGCACAGTTTTTTCAAACCAACCTTGTCTTTGATGCAAACAGGCTTGACGCATGGCTTGAACAGCTCGATAAGCGGAATATCCTCGACAAAGTTTATATACTTATTGGTGTAGCTCCCCTGAAAAGCTTTAAAATGGCTGAATATCTTCATACGAAAGTTCCCGGAGTCTGCCTGCCTGATAATATATTGGGAAGAATGGAAAAAGCAGGCGAAGGTGCCCCGGAGGAAGGAACTCAGATTGCCCTGGAACTGATTGAGTCAATTAAGAAAAAGAAGGGAGTGAATGGTATTCACTTAATGTCGCTGGGATGGGATTCAGTTTTACCCAGAATTGTAACTGATTCGGGGCTTTTACGTAAGTGATATATTTTGTTGATTGAAAAATTATTTTCTAAAATCATTTGTTTAACAATCTGAAACTAAAACTGTTGTAATGAAGACAGATATCGAAATTGCACAGGCCGCCCCGATCAGGCCGATAGTTGAAATTGCCGGGAAACTCGGGATTAATCCTGATGAGCTTGAATTATACGGCAAGTATAAAGCAAAAATTCCCTTATCCCTGATTGATGACGAACGCGTTAAAAATGCAAAATTGATACTTGTCACCGCCATTACCCCTACTCCCGCCGGTGAAGGAAAGACGACCACCTCAATCGGCCTTGCTCAGGCTCTCAACCGTATCGGTAAAAAAGCAACAGTGGTACTTCGCGAACCTTCGCTCGGACCGGTTTTCGGAATCAAGGGAGGAGCAGCAGGCGGAGGATATTCACAGGTAATTCCGATGGAAGACATTAATCTGCATTTTACAGGAGATATGTCAGCTGTTGAGAAGTCTCATAACTTACTGGCTGCTCTTATCGACAATAATATCCAGCTGAATGAGGGAAACCTTGGCCTGGACCCGCGAACAATAACCTGGAAGAGGGTCATGGATATGAATGAAAGATCGCTTCGCGATATAGTTATCGGACTTGGCGGCACAAACCAGGGAATGCCACGCGAATCAGGATTTAATATAACAGCTGCGTCTGAAGTAATGGCAACACTTTGTATCGCCAGAGATCTAATGGATCTTAAGAAAAGGCTTGGAGACATCTTTGTAGGTTATACATATAAGGGTAAACCTGTTTTTGCCCGTGATCTTAAGGCCCAGGGTGCTATGACGGCTCTGTTAAAAGACGCTATTAAACCAAACCTGGTTCAGACTCTCGAAAACACTCCTGCAATTATCCATGGAGGTCCGTTTGCCAACATAGCCCAGGGAACCAATTCTATTATTGCAACAAAAATGGGACTTACCTTCAGTGATTATGTTGTGACGGAAGCAGGTTTTGCGAGTGAGCTCGGTGCCGAAAAGTTTTTCAATATTAAGTCACGGTTTGGGGATCTCCATACCGATGCGGTTGTAATAGTCGTGACAATCCGTGCCCTGAAGTACCACGGAGGGCTTAAACTCTCTGAATTACCTGTAGAAGACCTGGCAGCCCTCAGGAATGGTTTTGAAAACATGGACAAGCATATCGCAAATATCAGGTGTTATGGCTTTAATCCTGTGATTTCAATAAACAGATTTGATTCGGATACACTGGCGGAAATTGAAATGGTAAGGGAACATTGTGAATCTCAAAAAGTTGCTGTTGCGCTGAATGAAGGATGGGCCAGGGGGGGAGAAGGCGCTGTCGACCTTGCCGATCTGGTAGTTAAAGCTGTAACAAGTTGCCCTGACTCTCTGAGGCCTCTGTACGATCTTGAATCGTCATTTGAAAAGAAAATCGAGATCATTGCCACAAGGATGTATGGTGCCGATCACGTGGAATATACTGTACTTGCCAAGCAACAGCTTAAAAAGATAGAAGAGCTTGGCCTGGGCGATCTGGCCGTGTGTATAGCAAAAACACAGAAATCTCTTTCGGATAATGAGCACAAAAAGGGATGTCCAAAAGGATTTACTTTCAAAATAAGAGAAATCGAACTCTCTTCCGGAGCAGGCTTTATTGTGCCGATTGCCGGCACTATTATGCGTATGCCGGGACTCCCGTCGAATCCATCTGCTGAAAAGATCGACATCGATCAGAATGGTAAGATATCAGGGCTTTTCTGACCTGAGTTATCTGTCGGAGGCAAACAACCGGGATTCAAGGGGTATCCCGATCCGCAGTTCACGCAGGTAATTACGGGAAGGATAAGACTGACGGGAAAAGAGGTGGGGTTTGAGAATTGACCGGCGGCACATCCAGCCGTACTCTTGATGCGTTTAAGAAAGGTTTGTAAAAATGTCATTTTGGGGATTATATTCCCCAAAAAATGCTATATCTGGGGATTATAATCTCCAAATTCATGATTGGACAATTCTACATTATTTGTCACTCAAAACAACTTTTTAGAATTTGTTCTATAACACCAAATACTCCCTGCCAGGTGGCAATCATTAATGAATTGCTTTTATCTTCTGCCTGGTAGTTGTGGTGATTCATGTCTCTGACCTGTTTTTGCAGGTTTTTCATTAGCAAATTTGGAAAGAATCCTTTTTGTTTTCTATCCCCTTTACCGGGCGAAGATTGCTGTCTCCGATGAATATAAGCTTACGTATGGTGATTACCGGTAGGATAAGGCTAACGGGGAAAGAGGTGGCGTTTGAGAATTGACCATCCGTCAGGCTTTACATTGTAACCATCTATCGAACATGCTATTTAAAGAATAACATTTGCCATTTTTTATTACTATTATATCGTTAAAATTGAAATTACAATATAATGAAAGCATCTATGACCCTTTTTGGTTGCGGACCAAAACTGGCAATTTTATGCCTGCCATACATAATCCTGTCAGTAATAGTAATGTATACGTATCCTGAATTCTTAGATTTAAAGTTCCTTGATGTTACTTTTGTTAAACTACTAGGCTTCACCTGGTTAGGGTTTGGAATTATTTTCTGGATCTACTCTGCCGTGTTCTTTTTGAAATTTTTTAAACCTGGTCAGCTGATAATCAGGGGGCCCTTTGGCCTTTGCAGAAATCCAATATATTCATCAATTATAGTTTTTATAATACCTTCTCTGGCTCTCATCTTTCATTCAGGCCTGATATTTTCCATTTCTTTGGTTTTATATATCGGATTTAAGTTTTCAATACATGGGGAAACAAGTGTACTTAAAAGGATCTTCGGGGATGAATATGAGAAATATGAGAAGTCGGTTAATGAGATCATTCCAATTCCGCGTTATTTCTTCGGGCAAATTGATAATAAATCAGGCGAATGAAAGAGTCATCATCATCAATCTCTGATATGAAAAGGTGGAAAGCTTGAATTTGCCTTATAATTGGAAGGCAGCCGCGAACTATCGAAGGCTCCGGTGGAAATCCAATAATTGCTGTATATCATTGGAAAAAGCCGAACTGTCCAATCATTTAATATAGAATTTCAAAGAACTCCAACAAAGTTATACCCGACATTAAACAAGGCAAGATAGCCGCAGATTAGATTTCTGCAAACCCGTGGAACGCCGGATACTACTGAAGTTTTCAATTAAAATTCGGGACATACTGGATAAGGAACTGGAAAGACGAGGCCATCGGTTTGCCGTTAAGCTGATGACTTTACGAACTGCAGTATACCGACCGGCTTGTGTAGTGGTGTTAAAGGAAAGTGAATTAATTAATCACTCACTTCCTACTCGATTTCCATCGCTCCTGATTTGTAATTAACAATATCCACAATTTCACTACCTTAGTGCAACTAATCTTATTTCGATGAATGACATTCAATTACTTATAGACGAACTTGTTAAATTCCGGGATGCCAGGCACTGGGAACAGTTTCATAATTCAAAGGACCTTGCCCTGGCAATTTCAATTGAGGCAGCAGAACTGAATGAACTATTCTTATGGAAAACAACCGGGGAATCTGAGCTTGTCGACAAAAATAAGATCAGGGAAGAACTGGCAGATATTCTTGCTTTCAGCCTCCTGCTTGCTGCGAAAAATGGCTTTGATGTTAAAGAGATTGTCCTGGAAAAGATCAGGAAGAATAACGAAAAATACCCTGTAGACAAAGCAAAGGGGACAGCAAAAAAGTATAATGAGCTTTAACCTCATGCCGCATACCGCAAACCACATACCGAAAATCCAATGCTGATATACCAGGCTCCTTCCGACCGATTTATTGATGATGTCAGGGAAAATACCATTTCTGATATCATGTCGGAGAATTATAAGGCAAGGCTTGGCAAGGATCCCGGTATTCCTGAGTTTGTATCATGGCAAAACAGCCTCTCAAGGGTTCGGGACCTGCTGGAACTCGGTAAAATTAACGACACTTATGTTGCTCTTGAATATGAGGTGCCGTATAATCAAAGCCGGCTTGATTGTCTGTTATTCGGCAAAGGGGAAAATAATATTTCAAATGTTGTCCTTATTGAATTAAAGCAATGGTCCACAGTTAAAGCACTTGCTGAAGAGGGCAACTTTGTGGAAACATATACCGGAGGTAAGGAAAGGATCGTCGCTCATCCTTCACAGCAGGTAAAGGGATATCATAATTATATGCAGGGCTTTGTTGAAGAGTTTGAGAAAGAACCTACCCTATCCCTTTTCAGTTGTGCTTATTGTCATAATTATTCAAGAACTGACGGGAAAGGTCTTCACAGTCCAGTTTACGAAGATCTGATTTCGGAATTTCCACTTTATACAAAAGAAGACACGAAGTTACTTGGAATAAGGATCAGGGAACTTCTTGAGAACGGTTCCGGGTTTGAGATATTCAACCGGTTTATGCAGAGTCGTCTGTATCCTTCAAAGAAACTGCTGGAGAATGTGCACAGGATCATTAAGAATGATGTTGTGTTCTCATTGCTTAACGAACAGTTGGTTGCAAAGAACCTTATCTGGGCAAGGTACAGGATGTCGGCAAAGAGAAATGAAAAATCGGTTATTATAGTTCATGGCGGACCAGGAACAGGAAAATCGGTTATCGCTTTAAATATTCTTGCCGAGGCAGCATTAAAGAAAAAGAATGTTTTGTATGGCTGTAAGTCAAAACCTTTCACATCCGGATTGCAGAAACTGGTTGGAAGAGGGGGTGAGTTAATGTTCTCAAATCTCTATCGTTTCATTCCCACCAGGACAAAGGAAAATGAATTTGATATCCTTCTTATTGATGAAGCTCACAGGGTGGAAAAGAACAGCAATCATCAGTATACAAAACCGGAAGACAGGACGGATATGCCACAGATGGAGCAACTGGTCAGGTGCGCAAAAACAACTGTTTTTTTCATTGATGACAGGCAGAATGTCAGATCATCTGAGGTCGGGAGTTCTGACCTTATAAGGGAAGCTGCTTCGAAATACAATGCCGGTATTCATGAAGTTACCCTGGAAACGCAGTACAGGTGCATGGGATCGAATGATTATCTCCTGTGGATTGAATCTGTACTTAGCTATTCGGATGAAAAAAGAGTTTTCCGGAAGGATGATCAATTTGACTTCAGGATCTTCTCGTCTCCGCAGGAGATAATGGATCTTCTCATTGAAAAAGAAAAAGAGAAACCCAATTCAGCAAGAATGGTTGCCGGTTTCTGCTGGCCGTGGAGCAGTAGAACAGATAATAATGGTGAACTTGTCAAAGATGTGAAGATCGGAGATTTTGCAATGCCCTGGGAGACACATGATAAAATAAACTCAATACCAAAAGGTTACGTCAGGTGGTATGAGTGGGCGTATCGCGCGGAAGGAATTAAACAGGTAGGATGTATTTATACTGCTCAGGGATTTGAATTCGATTATATCGGGGTAATCATCGGGAATGATCTTTGTGTGGATAAAACAGCGAGGAAATTAGCTGCAGATATCACTGCCACCAGAGATCCGATGCTTAAAAGAAGTGTGGATAATTTCGAAAAACATGTAAAAAACATTTACAGGACCCTTCTTACAAGGGGAATGAAAGGATGCTATGTATATTTCACTGATAAACATACAGAAGAGTACTTCAGGGTGAGGATGGAAAGATGAGTTTGTAAAAGGAGTCAATAAAAGTATCTAACCAGAATTTTTGAAAATCTTCGAACCAACACAGTTTTGATGAACCGGTCATATTACAGCGATACTCTTGAAAACTTCTATGTAACTAAACCTGAAGAAATCATAGGGAAAATGGCTATTCAGAGCAAGTTTGCTGATGAAGTAAGTCAGAAAAGTTCCTGGAGAGAGGAAATTAGGATCTTACAAAATATTTTTCCCAAATATAGTGGTGGAATCTATTTTGAATACTCAATACCTCGGATGGGTCAAAGAATTGATGTAGTTGTTTTAATAAAATCTGTCATTTTCATACTTGAATTTAAAGTTGGGGAACGTGAATTTCCATTACATGCCGTTGATCAGGTTTGGGATTATGCACTCGATTTGAAGAACTTCCATGAATCAAGTCATGATAAATACATAGCACCTGTTCTGATTTCAACTGAAGCTAAACTTTCTGAAACATTAATATCCTTTACATCTTACGATGATAAGCTTCTGAGTCCAATAATATGTAATAAGGATCTCATTAGCAATGTTATTGATAAAGTTCTACTCTTAAATGAAAAAGAGGATTATATAGATAAAAACGTCTGGGAAAATGGCAGGTATAGTCCTACCCCAACTATAATTGAAGCAGCAATGGCTCTTTACAGCGGTCATTCAGTTTCAGACATATCCAGAAGTGATGCCGGCGCAATTAATTTAAGTACAACCTCAGACGAAATTGCAGCTATCATACAAAATTCAAAAAGTGAAAAACATAAATCAATCTGTTTTTTAACTGGTGTTCCCGGGGCAGGTAAAACCCTGGTAGGACTAAATATTGCTACCACACATATTGATAAGACATCCGAACTTTACAGTGTGTTTCTATCGGGGAATGGCCCACTTGTCAATATTCTGCGTGAGGCCCTCGCACGCGATAAGGTTAACCGTGGAAAAGAAGTTGGTATAAAACAAAGAAAAGGTGATGCTTTCAGGGAAGTAAAGTTATTTATTCAAAATGTTCATAATTTCAGGGATGATTGTCTTAAGGATATAGATGCTGCTCCAATTGAGCATATTGCACTTTTCGATGAAGCTCAACGTGCGTGGAACCTAGAACAAACAGCCAATTTCATGCTTAGGAAAAAAGACTTCCCGGGATTTATGAAATCTGAACCTGAATTCTTGATTTCCTGTCTTGACCGACATAAAGATTGGGCTGTAATTGTATGTTTAGTAGGTGGGGGACAAGAAATTAATACAGGTGAAGCAGGTATAAGTGAGTGGATCGAATCGCTTAATCGATCATTTCCAGATTGGCATATTTACATATCACCAAGGTTGACGGATAGTGAATACGGAGCCGGTGAGATATTAAAAAATTTATCAAACAGGTCAAATGTAACCTATGATGAAAACCTGCATCTTGCGGTATCTATGCGTTCATTCAGGGCAGAGCATGTATCTCTACTTGTAAAACAATTACTTGATCTTGAGCCAGAGGAGGCACGAAAGACACTTGACAAGGTAAAATCACAATACCCTATAGTTATAACCCGAGAACTTAATAAGGCAAAGCAATGGTTAAAAAAACAAGCAAGAGGCACTGAACGTTACGGGATAGTTGTTTCTTCCCAGGCAGAGCGCTTAAAACCTCACTCAATAGATGTTAGATCTCCCATGGATCCAATTCACTGGTTTCTGGATGGAAAACAAGATGTAAGATCATCATTTTATCTGGAGTCCGTTGCAACAGAGTTTGATATTCAGGGTTTGGAACTTGATTGGGTTTGTGTTACCTGGGATGCAGATTTCAGATACTGTTCAAATGGATGGGAGTATAGGTCTTTTGTTGGTGACAGATGGAATCAAATCAGAAAGGCTGAAAGGCAGGTTTATTTAAAAAACGCTTATCGAGTTTTGCTAACCCGAGCCCGACAGGGAATGGTAATCGTGGTTCCACTTGGTAGCGAAGATGATCCGACACGTAATTCTACTTTTTATGATCCTATTTTTGAATACTTGAGTACAATAGGATTTGAGGAATTGACTTGATTATGCATGGGAAAGGTAACAAATATGGTTCAGCTCCACTCAATGAGGATTGCTATATATGAGGTTATAAATTTTAAGTTTTATGATGATCTTAAAAATTAACTGAATTCTGATTAATCATGAAAATCTTTACCCAGGGCCATTGCCATCACTTCGGGATAAAGAACGGCTGATTCAAAAGCCTGGCACAGTTTTTCCTTATTTTTTTCTGACAGATCTTTTTGGAAGATCCTCATCGGATGAAATTATTTCATGGTATTCGAAATACTCAGGAACCCCCAAATTCAATATAAAAATGGACATGTTTCAACTGCATGTCCATAAATTTTAAAATATTGGACATGTGTAGTTGTTTTTAATGAAAATACGACATAAATTTGCAACATGTCCATAATTTAGCAAATATTGAACAGCTATGGCTAAGCCAAAATTCGACAGGAATATCCCTTTCAATGATCTTCCTTTTCTTCCACCCCCATCTGAAATAGATAATGATAGTGATATCTTAAAAAAGCTGGTATCTGCTTCAAGAGCATTGGCTTCAGTTAATATCAGTGTCATGAGACTGCCAAATCCATATATGCTGGTAAATACAATAGCATTACAGGAAGCCAGAACTTCAACTGAAATTGAGAATATTTTCACGACTGAAGACGAACTATATAAAGCAGTTTCGGATAACAAAAGTGAAGAAAAAGCAGATCTTGCCGTAAAAGAAGTTCTACGATACAGAGAAGCACTTTGGGCTGGATACCATGCAATGAATGAGACAAAAGATTTAAATCTGCAGTCAGTTCTTTCAATCTTCCGACAGATCAAGAACACTACATCCGGAATAAGACCACCACAGGCAAATGTAGTTATCAAAAGAGGACAAAGTGAGTTACGTCCGGGAGAAGTGATCTATACACCGCCACGGGGTATTGAGATTGTGGAAAGGCTAATGGATAACCTTTTAAGCTATCTTAATGATCATAAGAATTATCCTACGGACCCGTTGATAAAAATGTGCATTGCACATTATCAATTTGAAGCAATTCACCCTTTTCAGGATGGCAACGGGAGAACCGGCAGAATTATTAATCTGATTTACCTCGTACAAACAGGACTATTAAATCAACCTGTACTTTACCTTTCAAAGTATATAATTATTAATAAATCAGACTATTATTATAATATTGGTACTGTAACGCAATTGGGTTTATGGAAAAAATGGATTCTGTTTATGCTTGACGCCGTTGAATATACATCTGCGCTGACCAACAATCTGATCAATGACATATTGGAACAGATGGATTCAACGCTTAATTATGGAAAGTCAAAAATAAAATGGTATACTAAGGAAGTGAATGAAGCCATTTTTTGCCAGCCATATATTAAACCAAAGATTATTGGAAAAGTACTTGGCAGATCCTCCCGGACAACCCTGTCAAAACTTATGGAAGAGCTGGTGGCTGCCAGAATATTAACTCCAAAAAAGGAAGGATCTGAAGTGTACTATCTGAATGATGATCTGATAAGAATCCTGGCCGGGTAAACTTGAAAATGGCCTCGCAAATACTTGCTTTACAGGGCCGTTATATATAATCATTCAGGCAGCTCTCAGCTTCCCGCCTTACTTCCTTATAAACCTGTAAACCTTAATCGAGTGCGGAAGTATGTCAACATACATTGAAGTCTCCTTCAGTACCAGGTCAGGGTATTCTCTTAATTAAGCCAATATATTATCTTAATGACCAGGCCCCGGTTTTTGTTCTGAATATCATACGAATAGGAGTTACCGGAATATACAATATACAAATCGGAGGCAGGAGCAAAGCGCCATTGGAAACGGATGTTGGTGTTAATGTTCTCAATCTGGTTATTGTATTGAACGAAGGTCGTAAGGAATATGTTTTTTGTAAATGTGATGTCCAGTTTGGGTGCAATTAAAATAAGTTTGGCGCTGTTGTAGGGTTGCGGTAAGGATATATTATTATAAGTGGCTGTAATTGCAATACTTCCATAAGGTTGCACCCTGTAATTAATCGAACCGCTGATAATTGATCTGCTCCCGTTATAATAACTCCCATATGCACAGCTTAAAGTGTAGTAAAACATCCGGCGGGAATCGGAAGTAAAATTGACACTGGCAGATTGCCAGTTAAATTCCCTTCCTGAATCAAATTTTATTCCATTGGTATTGGTAGGATCAAACGGATGGTCCAGCTTTACAAATTGCTCGCTTACATTTAAAGAAAGGAGGTTCCTGTTCTGCATCCCAACAGAATATCCAAGCTGTGTCAGCCGGTCAGTCATGTTAAGATCAGGATCCAATATAATATCGAAAGCGAAATTCGGTCCGTGGCTTAATATTTTACTATCGGCCGGATAAAACGTATACGTCACTACCGGTGAAGTTTCAAAATACCCTGTCCTCCGTATATACCCTGTTTCGGCAACATAATCGGATCCGATCCAGGACTGGTCAAATGTTGCCTTTAAGTATGGTGTGGAATAGATAATATTTCCCGATACTGCCGATGCACCCGATGTAGCGCCCGGATAAAACGCCTGGTGAAAAAATGCTTTACCTGACCATTTGTCATCGAGGCTTGCCAGATTATATTCAAGGCCGGCTACCCTGTTATACCTATTACCCGAATACAATGTTTCATTATACCCGGCAGTAACCTGTTTGTTGATAAGGAATGCAACTATATTCGATCGTTTGAAAACCTGCCTTTGTAAAACAGCTGCGGCAAAATTACTTGAAGGGATATCTTCTTTAGATCCCGTTTGAATATCGAGCAATCCTATTCTCCAGTCGTTCCCGATCTTCCCGCTTAACCTGGCTCCTCCGGTTACAGG
>JBAVOD010000290.1:0-3747 GCA_049691735.1 Bacteroidales bacterium | reverse complement strand
GTTTGGATTTGCAGATAAAAAAAATCGTCTCTTCGTGAATAATTGTATCAGTTATCTCAAATGATCCTTTGATCATCTTTTTTATAGATTTTTCTGAAGGAATAGGATAGGGATGTTCGCCTTTTGTACTAAAGGGATAAGTGAAATATTTTGAAGAATTTAAAAGGAACATTTTAAATGTTGCTTTGATTCTTGGAATACTGATAATGAGTTTTGAATTATTTTGAGAATATGAACGGATTGTACCAACGAACTTTTTCCTGCTGAAAGGTGGAATATGTTCAAGGACCTCCATTAAAATTATCTGGTAAAATCTTTCATCTGTAAAACGATCTCTAAGATCCCCGCAAAAAAAAGTGCCTTTCAGGGAATGCTTTTTGAAGATGTCAACGGCAATATTTATGAAATCCTGATTAGTATCGGTACCAATGACTTCGAAACCCTCTTTCGCCAGTTTAAAAGCCTGCCTTCCAAAACCGCATCCAATGTCCAAAATCCTGTAATCTTTCGTAAAATGCTTATTGATCAGTTTTTCAAGGGTGTTTATCCGGACCTTCATTCTGGCGGAAATAGGACCATTGGTTGAAAGATCCGTCGTCCAGATCGACGGATCTGAGGAATCGGTTATTTCTTTCTTAAACTTTCTGGCAAAATCAGAATAATGCTTATCTTGACTCATAGTGAGTGATATATTTATCATAAAAAAGCAACAGGCAGGATAATCTTTATTATATTTTTAGTCAGATCCTGAACGCGTAAAAAAGCAATACCACTGTTTCTGGCGCACATGCTGTCAGTTTCCGAATCTCCGATCATGATTGTTTCATTCTTAGGAATACCTGAGATTTTCAAAATATATTCGACACCGGCAGGAGATGGTTTGGGCTCAAATTCATTAGCAAAAACGAAGTGAATTGATTCATCCAGTCCTGTCCAGTCAATATATTTGATTTTGGTTTTCTGTTGATCAACATTTCCATTTGTCAGGACAAAAACTGACTTATCCTGATTTATCAGGTCAGAGAGTACCTTTTTTATGGTTTTGTCAATTTCATTGGTCTTTGCAGGCTCAAATGATCTTAATATTGTAAGGCATTTTGGTATATAACTTCTGTCGAGATCAATGGCGTCCAAAAATTTGTCGAATAATTTTTCCCGCCCCTGTTCCATATACAGATCTCTCAGGATACTGAACAGTTTATTTTTACCTTTTGAAGGAACAATTCTTTCAAATTCTTCCGCAATAGCCCTATATGCCTGTAACAGATAATCCTCTTCATTATAGATGGTGTTATCAAGATCAAAAATAAACAAAGAATAACTGTACAGATCAGAAAGAGATTTTTTTGCCATAAACATCCAAGAAAAGTTCGTCCCAGTAACGTATCATTTTTACTCCCCAGTTTATTTCCGGCTTATCAGGTTTCTCACCGATTCCGATTTTTACTGCCTCATAGACCATATTTTCGCCGGCTGCAGTACACAGTACAATAGTCCCCTGCACCCTGGGATTGGATTCGATTATTTTTGGGATTCCGTTCAAGTCCCTTTTAAACTGAAGTCCTATATTGCCATTAAGCTTCAATCCTTCAACTATTCTTCTTGAGTATTCAGCGATCTCTTTGTCGTCAATGACTGTCCCGACAAAGCTTATACCCATTTTTATATGATCGCGGCTCCTTGGAATTGCGGAGAAGAATTTCCCGTCATCTGCCAGGACGTCAACACTGTATTCGTCACCAGGAAGATATTCCATAACTATCAGGTCGGGAAACGATTTGCCGGAGTCACAAATAGAAATAAATTCATCCAATCCGATATAGATGTTGTTTGGTTTCTCATACAAAAGTGAATAAAGCCGGTCATGTTCTTCATCAATGATCCTGAAACCCCTCAAACCATTGGAAACGGGTGGTTTAAAGCAAATCTTGTTTTTTGGGTACCCAAGTCTGACGGCAGCTTCCCGGAATTCATCCAGGGAGCGGGCCAGGTGGAATTCCGGGACAGGAATCTCATTCTCCCTGCAGAATTTCATAAGGAGGTACTTATTGTTTGCAATTAAAATCGCTTCGGGATCAGATACTGAGACATATATGCCGTTCTGCGCAAATAGTTTTTTGTTCCGGGCAAAAACCATAAGTTCCCTAGTAACCAGGGGTATTACTACATCAATTTTTTCGTTTTTGCATATATCAAGAACTTTATCAATGTATTCCGGAGATTCGGCAATGGGTATCTGAAATGCTTTATCAAGGAGTCCTGCACCCACTGAGGTCCCCAGATTAGCGTCACCGCCAAATACTTTGATCGTCCTTTCCCTGACTTTTCTTAAGCTTTTAATTATTCCCGGAGCTCCCGGGGCCCCGGCTCCGGTAATAAAAACTCTTATGCTTTTAAGTCTGTTCATTTGAGGTTTAGCAATTTCTGACAGTGAAATCAAATGATCCAACGAATCACTTCAAACGCCTCAGCGTATTTTGTGCCTATCTGAACTCCCCGTGTCATTGCCAGCGACTTTATAAATTCCGGTTTGACATAATCGCGACCTTTTTGTGACCGGTAACATTTAAGTGCATTGATTTTACTTTCAAGGTGATGCTCTTCCAGCCTTACAAAACATGTCGTATTAAAAGTAAGATTGTTCCAGATAAGTTCATATCCCAGGATAGAGGTGGTCTTGAACGCTCTCAGTCCCTCCTGTGAGATGGTCAGATGATCCTGGTGAATATCGTTAAGGCAGGGCATCAGTACCAGGTCAAAAAGGATGTTATTCCTGAGCCTGATCAGATCCTCAAGAATCTCCTGCCTGTAATAGTTGAGTTTACGCACCTGGTAATCGAAAATAATAAGGTTTTTCTCCTCAATGCCAAGCTGATGCGTTGCTTCCCTGACTTCGGTTTTAAGAATATCTTTCGGCATGCCCTGTGGAACGGAATCCTTTGCAGTTGAGAAGGCAGCATAATATATATTTGCCTTTTGGCCCAGGAGATAACTTATCGTTCCTCCGGCGCCCAATTCCCCGTCGTCGGTGTGGGGTGCCAGTACTAACACATTATTCAGTTTGCCGGGTATCATTGAATGGTATTTTTAAGGGACTTTTTACTCAGACGGTTTCCTGTTTTATTAATTGCATCGTCAAATTTCGGTAAGTTTTTTAACATATCATATTCAGGTAAATAAATGAAGCTCCATGATTAAAGTAATGAAGCCATTTTCATGGCAAGGCTTTTGCGTGAGAATTCTGCCGGCGGAGCTTTAGTTAAAACAGCCGGATTATGAAATAAATCAAGGATAAATTTACCGATACCATCCGAATCATCATATTCAAAACATTTACCATGTCCGCTATTCTCAAGTATCAGTGCAGCATCACCATCTGCAGGGCCTATACAGATCACAGGTTTTCCCGATGCCAGGTATTCAAAAAGCTTTCCTGTTATTATGCTTTTATTACTTTGGTGATCGGGTATTATCAACAGAAGTGCTGTAGAGCCAAGCAGATGACTAATGACTGTCTGATGATCGGCATACTGAAAAAACTCAGCTTTTGATCCACTTTGTGATGATAAAATATTCTCTTTTTGTCTTGCCGAAACCATACCTACAAATTTTAATCTGAAATCGGTTTTCTTTTCATTGAGCATATTCAATCCTTTGAGCAATCCCTCAATCGGATAAGAATCGGAAAGTGTCCCTATGTAAGAAATTGTAAATTTATCAGGGTTTGTTGCAATAAGGCCTGAAAAA
>JBAVOD010000289.1:0-5223 GCA_049691735.1 Bacteroidales bacterium | reverse complement strand
CTGGTATGATTTGTAACTTACTGTTATAAAAGTTATTACAATTGTGATCAAAGCTGCCCCAAGCAACAACCCTGCGCTGACATCAGTCCTGTAAACATAGTTTTTAAGCCAGTTGCTCATGAGGTAGAATGCAACCGGAGTGGCAATAATTGTTGAGATGGCAACAAGTATCAGGAAATCCTTTGAAATGAGCCTGATGATAACTCCCTCATCAGCCCCGAATACCTTCCTTATCCCCACTTCCTTTGTGCGTTGCTCGACCATGTATGATGCCAGCCCGAATAATCCCAGACAAGCGATCAATATTGCAAGTATGGTAAACATTGTAAAGATAAGCCCTCTTTTCTCATCAGCCTCGAACTGCCTGTTAAAACGCTCCGACAGAAAAGTATAGGAATATGGCTGATCGGGGAAGACCTCTTTCCATGCCGATTCAATGAACGAGAGGGTCTGAGTCATGTTCCTGCCGTCAAGCTTCAGATAGATTATGCCGTTTCGTGCCCTGTAAGCCAGGAGAAGTGATTCTATTTCATTATACATGCCGGTCTGATGGTAGTCGGCCATAACTCCGATCACCCTTGCCCGCAGTGTCCTCTCATCACCTGCTTCAATCCTTTTGCCTATTGGTTCCTTCCAGCCCATCCTCTTCACAAAAGTCTCGTTAACGATGACCCCGTTCAGGGTATCGGAGGGCATGTCTTCCTGGAACTCGCGCCCCGAAACCATCTTTATGCCTAGAGTTTCAATAAAATCATGATCAACAATCGCGAAATTTATTCCCCTCTGAGACATACCCGAATCGGCTTCTACATTGAATATGAGCTTCCCTGAACCTTCTCCCATAGGCGTACTGGTTGAAGTGACATACTTTATATCCTCGTTTTTAAGCAATGCTTGCTTCAGCACCTGGTATTTCTGGACCATATTCCCGTTAAGCTGAAGCATTACAACGTTCTCCTGGTTGAATCCCCGGTCCATTTTCTTCAGGTGGTTAAGCTGCCTGAAGACAGTCAGGGTACAGATTATCATGATCACCGAGACCGTAAACTGTATAATAACCAGTACTTTGCGGAAAAGGCTTCCGGCTGAGCCACCGGTTATCTCGCCTTTGAGCACAGTGACCGGACTGAACCTTGAAAGGAAAAAAGCCGGGTAACTACCCCCGAAAATCCCTGCCACCACGACAATGGCCAGGAATGCAACCAGTACCGTCGGGCTGTAAAGGATATCTGCGCTGAATGATTTGCCGGCAAGGAGATTAAATTTGGGAAGCAGCACGAGGAGCAGTATGATACTGATGATCAGGGATATAAGTGTCAGGATCACCGATTCCGACAAAAACTGGAGTACCAGGGGGATCCTGCGTGATCCGACTACCTTGCGCAGACCTACCTCCCGTGCACGCCTGCTCGAACGGGCAGTCGAGAGGTTCATGTAGTTCATCGCTGCTATCAGTATCAGGAAAATAGCAACAATGCCGAAGATATAAACATAGGTTATACTGCCTGTGGGCTCAGGCTCGGACGCATTTGTTGAATACAGGTGGATCCGGGTTATCGGTTCAAGAATATATTCGCAATTAATGTTGAGCGGTCCGAAGATCGACTTCATGTGGGCATCATACATCCCCTGCATTTTCGTCTGGAATGCATTGACATCAATGTTTTCCGGCAGCAGCAGATAGGTGAACACCCCGAAATTTCCCCAGCTTCCAAGCTGTTTCGGCAGATTGTTCCTGGCTGAAACTGCATCAAAGCGGAAATGGGAGTTGAAAGGCACATCCTCGATAACTCCCGTCACTTCATAACTATTTGTGCCTTCGGTAATCATTTTACCGACAGGATCGGTTTTTCCGAAATATCTTGATGCTGCCGTTTCGGTAAGCACAATTTTCCCGGGATCTTTGACAGCAGACTTTACCTCACCCCTGAGCACCTTACATGTAAAAATATCAAACAGCGTTGAATCGGCATAGTAGAAATGCTCTTCCACATACTCCTTATCCTCATATTTATATAAAGCCCTGGACATCGGGATAAATCTAACAAACGACTGGACTTCAGGATAATCCTGAACGACCTGTGGTCCAAACGGGAGCTGGGCCACAATCCATGTGAACTGATCATCCGGTTCTGTAAGCTTTGAGGAGACACGGTATATCCTGTCAGCGTTCTTGTAATACCGGTCGTAGCTGGCTTCATCAGATACATAAATAACAAGGAAGAGGGCGCTGGATATCCCCAGTATCAGGCCCAGGAGATTAATCACGGTGTAACCCGGGTTCTTCGTGATATGTCTGACTGCAGTCTTAAAAAGGTTTTTTAACATGGTATCCGATTTAGGTCATTTAAGGACTTAAATGTATACAATTTTTTTTTTGAATAATCAATACTCCAACAATAACAGGACTTTAACACAAATGGTGTTAAAAGCGGCTGCCGTAATAACCTGCTTCCGCATCCCTGACTCGACAAAGAATTATGTAACCGAATGGTTCCGGATTTCGTCTGAGGGATTAATTTAACTTTTAATGTCACATGCAACGTACAGGTATGATTGCCGTCTTTTTAAAGACCGGATTAATCCGGTCGCCTGAATTTATAACTGACTTGAATACCTGTAAATAAAAACCATCATGCTGAATAATCTCATCAGACATAGCTTAAGATCTTTTAAACGCCAGAGATCCTATATGATAATAAATGTTCTGGGCCTTTCCATCGGGATTGCCTGTAGCTTATTGATAGCCCTTTTTGTGATAAATGAGGGGAGCTATGACAAGTTCAACAAGAAGAAGGACAGGATTTTCAGAACCATTCTTAACGGCAAGATAGGGGGGCAGGAGATTACTGCAGCCACTTCCCCTTCAGTAATGGGGCCGACACTGCTGAAAGAGTTTCCCGAAGTGGAAGACTTCCTCCGGATGACCGGCAGGGGACCAACTGTGGTTGAATATAACAAGCAAATTTTTACTGAAGATCACCTTGTCGAGGCGGATTCATCATTTTTTAATTTCTTCTCTATCCCGGTTATTAAAGGCGACCAGGCCAATCTTCTTAATGCACCCAGGAAAGTTGTGCTGTCCGAAACAACGGCAAAAAAGATATTCGGCAATAAGAATCCTATTGACAAGGCAATCAAGATAGGATCTGACACCGCAAGATATATAGTCTCGGGAGTAATGGGTGATGTCCCGGGCAACTCGCATTTTGATGCAAATATGGTTTCTTCATTCATGACCAACCGGAGGGCAAATGAATCTCAATGGCTCAGCAACAGCTTCAGCACCTACCTCCTTCTGAAGCCAAACGTGAATTACAAGCAGGTGGAAGACAAGTTTCCTGATCTGCTGAGGAAATATGTGGGTCCTGAAATTCAGATGTTTGCAGGTGTCAGTTTTGATGATTTTATTGCGCAGGGAAACAAGTACAGGTTCTTACTGCAAAAACTTACGGATGCTCACCTCGATCCGTCAATCGACCAGGAATTTAAACCCGCCAGCGATCCCAGGTACCTTTTAATTTTTGGCAGTGTTGCCATACTTATAATCCTGATAGCTGCCGTCAACTTCATGAACCTGTCCACGGCACAGGCTTCAAGGCGTGCGAAGGAGGTCGGAATAAAAAAGGTTGCCGGTTCGACAAAGGGGATGCTTGTCGGCCAGTTTCTTTCCGAATCATTCATTCTCTCGGCGATAGCGCTGGCACTTGGACTTATAATTATTAAAATTACACTTCCATATTTTAACAATCTTCTCGGCACAACCCTGACTCTCAGTCTTTTTGAAAACTGGTATACTATTCCGGGCCTTATTCTCTTTACGATTGCTGTAAGCCTGCTTGCCGGGGCTTATCCGGCCTTCTTTCTCTCTTCCTTCAATCCTTATGAAGTCCTGAAGGGAAACATCAGGCAGGGTATGAAAAACGGCCGACTCAGAAGTGTACTGGTAGTTTTTCAGTTTGCAGTCTCAATCCTGCTCATTATCGGAACGATGATCATGTACAGGCAGATTAACTATATGGTGAACAGGGATGTGGGATTCAATAAGGAGCAACTGATAGTTATCAACAGGGCTGATGCGCTCGGGAACAAAATGAAACCCTTTAAGGAAAATGTCAGGAACATCCCCGGAGTTATAAATATTGCCAGTTCAACAGCAGTGCCCGGGCGCAGTAACAATAATAACGGATATAAGATCGAAGGGCGGAAGGACGAGACGTTCCTGTCAATGACCAGTTGGGTTGACTATAATTACCTCGATACATACGGGATGACACTGGCTGAAGGGAGAAATTTCGATGAATCGCATACAGCCGACCGCGAGGCATGCCTGATCAATGAAGCAGCCATGAAGGATTTCGGCATCACCGATATTGAAAAGACAAGGTTTATGGAACCACAGGATTCCGGGAATGCAAAATACCTCCCTGTTATCGGGGTAGTGAAAAACTTTAATTTTCAATCACTCCGTGATCCTATAGGCCCGTATATGATGAAATTCCAGAATGACAACATGCTCTGGGGATACATCACCGTAAGGCTCTCGGCGCAAAACTATTCCCGGACTATAACAGAGATCGAAAATACATGGAAAGAATATGTCTCCAATACTCCTTTGCAGTACTATTTTGTTGATGAAGACTTTGAACAGATGTACGTTCAGGAAAAACAAAATGCAAAGATGGCAGTCATCTTTTCGATTCTCGCCATGTTCGTCGCAGCTCTGGGACTTTTCGGGCTGACTTCATATACCGTCGAGCAGAAAACCAAGGAAATAGGGGTAAGGAAAGCGATGGGTTCATCGGTATCAGGAATTTATCTTGTCATTTCGAAAGAGATAATTGTCCTGGTTTCAATCTCGGCACTTATTGCATGGCCGGTTATTTATTATATAGCTGTCAAATGGCTTGAAAATTTTTATTTTAAAATTAATCCCGGGCCATTCAGTTTTCTTGCGGGCCTTGCAATAGCACTCGGTATTGCAACTCTGACTATCAGCTACAGGATACTGCGGGCAGCAAAAGTAAATCCGGCCCAATCGCTCAAGTATGAATAGGTGTAAAGCAGTGCTGCCGGGATGGCCCCATCTGCCTTTTTTACCCCCTGCCCCCTGACTAATCTTTGTACACAACTTTTTTAATCGATAAAGGAATCCTACGGTGGAATTAATTGACAATTCATAGGATGATATATTGGAAGAAGGGGGAAAGAAGCCCGCAAAGC
>JBAVOD010000288.1:0-2193 GCA_049691735.1 Bacteroidales bacterium | reverse complement strand
CTTTTCAGGTGGTCAATTTGCTCCGGCGCAAGGTGGTCAATTTCGTCCGGCGCGGGGTGGTCAATTTGCTCCGGCGCTAGGTGGTCAATTTCACCGGCTCATGCAATAATAACGCCTGAATCAGCTGAAAATTTTAAATCAGTATTCTTAACAATTGTTAACAAAGACGGCGGTGAAATTAAGTTTATGACTTCGACTGAATTTTTGAATTTCATGTCAGGACATGGCTATGAGATGGTAGCTCAAATACCAAATGAGTATGGGGGGGATTATACTTTTAAGAAGAAATGATTCATTGAAATACATTTACGAAATTTGATACAGCCGCGCTTCCCCATTTCGCGCTCATGCTCGGTTTTTAAATGCTGATTGACATTTAAACCAAAATGGGGAATGCCGCTTTAAGATTCCTTAGTTAACAGAATCCATAAGTTCATGAAGACGAGAAACCCAAAATTCAATAAGATGGAACAGGATATATTAGTTTGGAAAATAATACAATATGCTGGCCCTGCATTTTGCGCCTTGATTGGAACATTTATCGTTATACTATCTATTAGCAAGATACATTCACTTGAGCTGGCAATTAAGCATCAAGAATTCAAAAGGTCAACTACAACTGGAGTAATAACACCCGCTGACTCAGTTACTTCAAGACTTCCGAAATACATCACTTTGCAAATTGGAAGTAATAAAGTACAAGTTGATAAAAGAAATTTAATAAATGGTAATTCTTTAAACCCTATGGAAGTTGGCATTACAGCAATTGGTCTTTTATCAGATTTTCCAATATTCGTAAAATTGTCAAAAGAAGGGAACCTTTTAGTTGATTGTACATTCAGAGATTTCAGCGGAAAGATTGTGGCTGAAATGACAAACAATGAATGGGAAATAAATCCTAATAATTACTTCCAGCGAAACTACGATTCACACGGCGTTGAAATTATTGATCAAGACGGCATATTTACCTTACAGATCGACCTTGTCGATAATAATACCATTAAATTGGGAGGTGTAATAAAGGATAGCTATCAAGTTTACTTTATTTCTGATAAAACTATGCGGTCTTGGGATTATCGTTTGATAAGCAAGGAGGAAATAATCAAAAACAGGAAATTAGTACCAAAATTGTTTGTTTACCCCGCCGCCAATAATCTTGGAAAGAGGGCTAAAAGTCTTGGTATATAAATTGATAATCAATAATTATGCTATGAGGACGCAAATACTTACAATAATCTTGATTGGTCTGGCACTTCATGCTTATGGCCAAGCAACAAAAAACGAAACAGGCCTTTACTTACCCGACAGAAAACCGATTCCATTAACCCAAAAAACCTTTGGTCAAATAAATAAAGAATTTGAAGAGGGGGGCAGGGTGTATTTGCATACCATTCAACAAATAGTCGACAAAGACACTTCTTACGGGATGGTTGTCTTTAAGTTATTCACTGATACGCCATTATATATTAGTACTAAGTATCCCTCTAAAATTAACGAAATGATCAAAAGCTTTGACCTTAATGAGTTTTTTAGATCATGGAAATTTGAATCGGAACTTCAAAGTTACATCAAGAAAGGAACCTTGTCAGATATTTTTATACTGCAAACACTTGGGCGGCCGAATAATAAAGCAAGTTATTTTGATAAAGACCGGGGCGAGTTGAGTAGTTGGGTATATTCAAGGTTAAATATAACATTGCTCTTGAAAGACGGAATTGTAATAAGTTACTTGAAATCAGATTAACTCCTGCCAGAACAGAACAGACCATCGGGTTAAGTGTCTTTAAGTTAGAATTAAGCCAGTGTTTGCAAAATGTTTGCAAATTTATTTTTTGCAAACTTTGTAACACATTGATGGGCAGATTATTTAGAGCTGCTTGACATCATTTCCGATGCAAACGAGGTCAATTGATCTGCCGCGAAGAGTTATTCCTTCGTGAGATCGATTATCATCTGAATGATCTTATCATTCTCAGATTCAGGTATTTTCCCCTTGTATACTGCCCTGCAGATCCTGTTCTTGTCGACAATGACCACACTGTAACTGTCTTTTGGCATTCCCCATAGCTGGTGAAGATTACCGTCGTAGTCGAACAGAATGGTGGTTTTGTATTTCTTTGCTTTGTTCCCGGCAATCATCCTTATTAGCCCGTTAGGCTTCCATGTCGACTTGCAGTCCACTATCCCAATGCC
>JBAVOD010000287.1:0-2219 GCA_049691735.1 Bacteroidales bacterium | reverse complement strand
AAACTATTGTTTCACGAAGTGGTATCAATGAACTGTTCAATTCAACCTTCAACTCCCCGGCACCGTAAACATTTGCATAAACCCGTTTTTCCTTCTTACCTAAAAAAGAAAACTGAAACAGGTGGGCCCCCCTTGGCAAATTCAGGTTAAAAAAACCATACTGGTTCGATACGGTACCGGCAGACAAATCCTGGACATAAACAGTAGCCCCCGACAGCGATTCGCGTGAATCGCTCTCAATTATATACCCCGAGATGTTGACATTGCCCTGAAGATCTTTTTCAGCCGGATTTCCTATATCAAGGTGGATACTTTCTGTAGTCTTCTGTTCTTCCCGCTCATAGGAATATTCCTCCGGGGTATATGAAATTTGCCTGGTTGCCTTATTATCAACATGTTCAATTTCGTAGTTTTTAGTAATTATAAAGTCATTGTTATCGCGGTATAAATAAAGAGACTTGCCCACGAACAGTTTATCAAGCAGTTCGGAAAGGGAAGATACTCCCGGATAATCACCCGGCCTCAGATCCTGAACCCAATCGTCCCTGAAGAAAAACCTGATACCTGTTTTTTCCTCTGCTGCAGCAACGAACTGCTTGAAAGTCAGACTATCATACTTCCAGGTGATATTAATGTCCTGCTGCGCATTCAGCAGGTTTGCCGAAAGCAATACAATTGCAGCAAGAAACATTTTTATATTCAATGCCCGGGACTTATTTTTTAATAGTCTCATAATACTCAATCACACGTCTGAAAATTCCGGGATCATCCCTGGAGATCCTGAAATGATTATTTCTTATATATTCTTTTATCATCTGCTTCTCTTCCCTTGTCATGAAAAGAATCAGCAGATCCTTCCTGGTATCTGTCCTGTGGATCTGACCCTCTTTTATAATATAAATTTTATTGACCTGATTGAATCTTGGCGGTCCGTTGGTAAATGTGGTTGGCAGGATCTCCTTCCTGTATTTGACATAAATCCTGATCCCGGAATCATAGAGAACATTATAATAACCTGTAAGATTTCTGCCTTGATCTTCAATATTCTTAAAACTTAATGTTTCATTATTGAAATTCAGGCAAAAAGAGTCTATCAGCTCCTTGTTGAGCTGGACAATGACACCGTCTTTTCTCCGGATAAGAAGCTCGTCATTAAATATATCATACTTTATTTTGATACTGTCGTATTTATAACCATCAACTATTACGCTGCCGGATGCGAAATCGGATGACAGGAAGAACTGATGACCATCCGTATTGTAAATCTGATTTTCCCAGAAACGGCCGTTATAGAGTATCTGATAATCGAGGCTGTCCTTTATTCCAGGCTTGCAGGGAATGACCAAATTAAAGGTAACCGCATTGATTCCGAAAACGCTGAATGAAAATAACAGAAGAGAAAATGACAGGATTAATTTTAACATTCCGCAGGTCAGTGTTAATCAACAGGGTTACTACATTTAACCACCTGGTGTTCCGGCAATGGTCCCCAGGTGATTATCAGGATTTTTCGGTTAGTTCATATTTTATCAACAAAATTCAGACCATTCTCAGGATATTTTGTAATAACCTTTCTGTTCAGCTTAGAAAATTTTTATAACATCAATTATGTTGCTATTCCTTTCTGCACTTAATTTACTATCCGGGATCATAATATTACAAACTTAGATTTAATTCTTTCGTCAGACAGATTTTTTTAATTTTTTCAGGTAACAAAGCAAAGGCATTCCGTATTAACCCGAAAATTGAAGTGTTCAGTGCGAGTTTTATTAATCAAGGAACCTCAGATAAGGAACAGCGTAGCGTTTTTATTATCAGAAGCCGGAATTCCCTCATAACTAATGCCGTGGTAAGACTCTGCAGAACATCAGATTTTTGAAATTCATCACTTTTGGGAAAATGTGGGGTATAATGTCGGAACTTCCTTGTAGTGGCTATCGTGACATTGCCCCACTTCTCCCATTAAATTTCAGAGTTTGCGCGTCCTTCCCGGCCTTTCTTCCCCTCCCGGCCTCCCCGGTATTTGCCCCGATATGAGATGTGTGATTTATTCAACCGTTGGAACACTTACTCTGCCCATGAATAAAATGGTTCCCGTCGATGTTTCATGTACGAAATAAAGGAACTGCCGGTCAGGAGTTATAGATACAGGAACCTCCGGAGGCTTGAGTGGAAGAAGCAGGAAAAAGAGAGATCCTTGGCTGGCAACGAACTTTATT
>JBAVOD010000286.1:0-4347 GCA_049691735.1 Bacteroidales bacterium | reverse complement strand
GTCCTGAATTATGCTGTTCAGCGAATTATCCGGGTCAACTTCTCCATAAGCCTGGCCGGATATCTTTAAGAAAGTGCCTGCAGCTCCGAATTGCCGGCCTTCCATATATGGTTCAGTTTTAGTAATTACGATCCTGGTGATCCTTGCTTCAAGCGGATAACAAAAAGCAGTTAATACAAGCAGGACGGCAAGCACACTAAGATTCCCCGTGACATTTTTCTTCATAAAACTGTACTATCAGATCGGACTACCAAAATTTCCTTTAATTCAGCAAATCATGATGACCATATTACAGATGTATTTGCCGTAATACCCGGCAGTTTGGCCTGTCAGCTTTCATTTCGACAAAATTCTAAATCTCCCGGAATTTACGAATATAAATATTAATTATTTTCAATTCAGGACTATCTTTATCATCCGGCTGAAGCAGAGTACCTGCATGCAGTAATGAATTATCCGGCAGGGTCGGACAGGTATACTTACAAAAGGATTGTGAGATGGAATCTGAACGAATAAATTCGATTGATATAATGAGGGGCCTTATGCTGCTCCTTATGCTGTTCGTCAATGACCTTAACATGAAGATCGCCCCTTCATGGCTTGGTCATACGCAGGCCGGGTTTGATGGAATGGGGCTGGCTGACTGGGTTTTTCCGGGTTTTCTCTTCATCGTCGGGATGGCCATACCCTTTGCATTTTCGAAGCGGTTATCGAGGGGTGATTCGCATTACCAGATAAGCCGGCACATTGTGGGCAGGTCAGTCAGCTTGATTGTGATCGGCGTATTGATGCTGAATTCAGGACGGGTCAATTCCGAACTTACGGGTATTGGCAGGAACTTATGGGCTCTTCTGATGTACCTGGCTGTCTTTCTTTACTGGAATGACTATTCAAACAAGGATAACAGATTCTTTACCATCACGGGTCTTAAGCTGCTCGCGCTGGCGATCCTTGTGTTTCTTGTCTTTAAATTCAGATCAGGATCAGAAGAAAACAACGGCTCCCTGATAACAGGATGGTGGGGTATCCTTGGACTGATTGGCTGGGCATACCTTGTCGCGGCTTTTACGTATCTTCTTTGCGGGGATTCAATTCTGAAAACTGTCATTGTTACAGCATTCTTTCTCGGGCTTAATATTCTTTCCGGCCTTAAACTCCTTGAATTCCTCAATCCCGCAAAACCTGTGTTCGGCGTGATACTCGACGGCAGTAACCCGCTGATAGTGCTGACCGGCCTCCTTGGCGGGCTAATACTTAAAAAAACAGCATCCGCGAACTTCATCAGGTTCCTGTTAATTTTTGCCGGTCTTGGCTTATTCTGCCTTGCTACAGGATTTTTCCTCAGGAACTGGTTCATCATATCATCGGTCAAGGCCACACCCAGTTGGGGATTGATATGTTCAGGCATCAGCTTTGTGGTTTTTATAATTATTTACTGGATAGTGGATGTGAAGAAATTCAGATCATGGGCGACATTTCTCAAGCCTGCCGGTGAGAACTCGCTAACCACATATCTTGCGCCTGAAATCCTTTATTATGCTATCTGGATGTCGGGGATCCCTGTCCTGTTTTACAAGCAGTCGTCAGACCCATTTGTGGTTATTGCAGGATCAATTGTCTGGGCACTTCTGATGCTAGGGCTCGCCGCACTGCTTTTAAAGATCAATATTAGGCTTAAGCTCTAGCGGACCCCGCATATTCAGTTCGAAGAATCGCGGCAAGTCCTGCTCAACGAAAAGGGATATGCAGATTCGGAAGTGCCTCTCTTTTTATCAGGCATTTTCTGCATTTTAAACAAAAGTTTTCCGCCCGACTGCAATTCATTGTGCCTTATATAGTTTCTGTTAATTTCTTTCCCGTTAAGTCTGATCCCTCCAACATAGATGTTTTCCATACTGTTTTCCGGAGCTTCGATAAGCAGGGTCTTTCCGTTCTCCAGTTTCAACCTGGCTTTTCTGAATAACGGTGAGCCAAAAACATATTCATCGGTACCGGGAGTAACAGGATAAAATCCAAGTGCCGAGAATACATACCAGGCTGAAGTCTGGCCATTATCCTCATCGCCGCAGTATCCGTCAGGAAGGTAGTTGTATAGCTTATCCAGAACTTCCCTGACGTGGTATTGTGTTTTCCAGGGCTGGCCGGCATAATTATAGAGGTAGATCATATGCTGGGCAGGCTGGTTACCATGTGCATAATTACCCATGTTCATGATCTGCATCTCGCGTATTTCATGGATAACGATACCGTAATAAGAATAATCAAAGACAGGCGGGACGATAAACACAGAATCGAGTCTTTCGGCAAAAGCTTCCCGTCCGCCCATAAGGTTTGCCAGCCCCTCTATGTCCTGGAATACACTCCATGTGTAATGCCAACTGTTCCCTTCGGTAAAGGCGTCGCCCCATTTATAGGGGCTGAAGGGCGACTGGAAGGAGCCGTCCAGATTCCGTCCGCGCATCAGTTTGCGACCAGGATCGAAGACGTTCTTATAATTCATGGTCCGCTGCCTGAATTTGTCAATCTCCTCCGGGGGGCGGCCCAGTGATTCAGCAAGTCGTGAAATGCAAAAGTCAGCATAGGCATACTCGAGTGTTCGTGCAGCATTTTCATTGATCCCAACATTGTAGGGCACATAGCCCAACTGGTTATAATATTTTGCGCCAAGGCGGCCGACAGACGATACCGGACCGACGCTATCGGTGTTTTTAAGGATTGCCTGATAGAGTGTATTTATGTCATATCCCCTTATACCCTTAAGATAAGAATCAGCAATCAGTGAAGCGGAGTTTGAACCTATCATGCAGTCACGATGTCCGGGGCTTGACCACTCCGGCAGCCATCCGCTCTCCCGATAGGTGTTCACCAGTCCTTCCATTATCTGGCTGTTGAGTGAAGGAAACATGAGAGTCAGGAACGGGAAAAGCGATCTGAAGGTATCCCAGAAACCGTTATCAGTAAACATATACCCTGGCAGGACTTCACCGTTATAGGGACTGTAATGGATTATTTTACCCTCTTCGTTTATTTCATAGAATCTTCTGGGAAACAACAGAGTTCTGTAAAGGCAAGAATAGAATGTCCTTAACTGATCATCAGTGCCACCATCAATCCTGATCCTTCCAAGCTGATCATTCCATGCTTTTTTAGCTTCGGAGCGGACTGTTTCAAAGTTCTTTTCGCCGATTTCATTTGAAAGATTCAGCAAAGCCTGTTCAGGGCTTATAAATGATGACGAAACACGCACATTAATTTTTTCGCCTTTCCCGGTCCTGAATCCAAGAACTGCGCCGACGTGTTCACCCGACTCCTCATTATCATCCGGATTCAGTTTTGCACCGTTCCAGGTGTAGTTTGAAGTGAAATCCCGGTCGAACTTTGCAACAAAATAGTTATGGAAGTTCGCCGGGACCCCGCCATGGTTATTTCTGCAGTAGCCAATTACCATTCTTTCGCCCGGTACTATTTTCACCATTGATCCTTTGTCGAAAGCATCGAGCAGTATAAATGCAGAATCGGTTTCAGGGAAGGTAAACCGGAAGATGGCTGCTCTTTCAGTCGGGGTGAGTTCGGCGGTCACGTCATAACTGGCCAGATAGACGCTGTAATAGTCTGGTTTTGCAATTTCAGCCTTATGTGAGAACCAGGAAGCACGTTCTTCACCCCCTGTTCTGATCTTACCGGTTTCGGCCATAAGGGAAAAAGCAGCGTAATCGTTAATCCAGGGGCTTGGTTGATGGGTCTGTTTTATCCCTTGAATTTTCATGTCGTCGTAGGTATATGCCCAGCCGTTGTTTATGTTTCGGGTCTGGGGTGTCCAGAAGTTCATTCCCCATGGCAGTGCTATAGCAGGATATGTATTGCCTGTTGAAAGGCTGTATTCGGAGTCGGTTCCCATAAGGGGGTTTACCAGGGCGACGGGATTGAATTCCTTTTCGGATGAACGATGGCTGCACGAGATGAATGAAGGAAGAAGGAGGACTGCTGCCAGGAGGGTTCCTGACGCAGGTACTTTAAGTTTAATGATAATTGAGTTCAGGAATGAATGGAGGTTGTGCAGGGTTGGTCTTGTAAAGGGCATGGGATTGAATATAATAGATTAATAATACTATTAATATTTTATATAATTATAATCTTATATTGAGAATATTTCCTATTAGTTTTAACTTTTATATATAATGCATAATATAATCGTTATTGCATATAATGCATTTTTGGTATTTAGATATTGTAATATTAACATTACGCGTTGTGCGGTTGAAAATTATTTAAAAAAGTTCATATCTATCAATGAAAAAAGTTATGCATAATACTGTTATTCAGTATATTAGAGGTATAGATCACGAC
>JBAVOD010000285.1:0-7422 GCA_049691735.1 Bacteroidales bacterium | reverse complement strand
GGCTGGCTGAATTCTTCCTTTGAGTCAGCAACCGGTTCTTTTTCAGAGGCTTCTTTTTGCTTCAGGTCATCTTTGGCTGCTTTATCCTCCTCGAGGATAATGTTCTTTATTGAAAACGATTTTGCCGGCTTTTCAGTGCTGTGCTCATGTCTGCCCGCTGGATTGTAAGTCACACCAGTTCTTGAACCGGGAGGTTCATCAGCATCCCTTACGATGGCTGACTTTGAGGGTGGCGCCAGTTCGTCCTCTGTCTTTTCGGGAATACTTATTTCAGGCTTTTTTTTTTCTGAATTTTCAGTGGAACCGTTTGTCAGGTTGCAAAGACGAAGCAGGAACAGTTCTACCTGAAGGCGGGGATTCTTTGCTGATTTATATGTAAGATCACAATTGCTGCCGGCTTCAAGAGCCCTGAACAGAAAATCCTCGGAGCATTCCTTTGACTGTTTGAGATATCTTTGCTTTACAGAAGGTGTTGCCTCAAGAAGGCGAAGTGTTACCTCGTCCCTGCTGACCAGCAGGTCGCGCAGATGGCTGTTAAGACCGGCTACAAAGTTGTGGCCGTCGAATCCTTTTTCCAGGATCTCATTGAATGTAATGAGAATCGACGAGATGTCACCGCGCAGCGCGCTGTCAACTGTCTTGAAATAATATTCATAATCAAGTACATTGAGATTTTCGATAACATCCCTGTATGTAATTTTTCTGCCGCTGAGACTAACAATCTGATCAAATATTGACAGGCCGTCGCGCATTGCACCATCGGCTTTCTGAGCGATTACGTGAAGAGCCTCTTCTTCAGCTGTGATCCCTTCATTTTTTGCGACGTACGACAGACGTCCAACGATATCCTCAATCCTGATCCTGTTAAAATCGAATATCTGGCATCTTGAAAGAATTGTGGGGATTATCTTATGCTTTTCGGTTGTGGCCAGAATGAATATTGCATGCGAGGGTGGCTCCTCAAGTGTCTTCAAAAACGCATTAAATGCAGATGGAGATAACATGTGGACTTCGTCAATTATATAGATGCTGTATTTTCCGATCTGAGGAGGGATCCTGACCTGGTCAGTCAGGCTCCTGATGTCGTCGACCTTATTGTTGGATGCAGCGTCGAGTTCATGTATATTAAACGATCTGAGGGTATTGAACGAACGGCACGATTCACAGTCATCGCATGCTTCGCCATTTTCCTTAAGGTTGCTGCAGTTTATTGTTTTGGCAAATATCCTGGCGCAAGTTGTTTTCCCGACTCCCCTGGGCCCGCAGAAAAGATATGACTGTGCAAGGTGCCGGTTTTTAATGGCCGCCTTCAGGGTATTTGTTATTGAATCCTGTCCCACAACCATATCGAATGTGGCAGGCCTGTATTTTCTGGCCGAAACTATAAAATTCTCCATATGGTATTGTTTTCCGACCTTCTACATGATGCCGGAATACAAATATAGTTAAAAAGCATTGTCCTTAAAATCCGGCAGCAATTTCAGAGCGTTATTAAAGCCGCTATCGGGTATGGCTCCTGGCGTGCAATTTTGTTCAAATAAATTTTTCTTTAAAATAAATTATCGTACTTTTGCGAGCCGAAATATTTAAAATTATAAACAAATCCAGTATGTTGAATCAGTACGAAACCGTTTTCATTGCAACTCCCGTTTTGTCTGAGAACCAGATGAAGGAAGCGGTACTAAAATTCAAGAAGGTCATAACCGAAAACAACGGGGAGATCGTTCATGAAGAAAACTGGGGCCTCAAAAAGCTGGCCTACCCTATTCAGAAGAAGTCGACAGGCTTCTATTATCTGATTGAATTCCGGGGAACAGGTGACCTGATCGAAAAACTCGAAGTCCAATACCGGAGAGATGAGAGGATAATCAGGTTTTTAACCTTCAAGATGGAAAAGTTTGCCATCGAGTATGCCGAGAAGAAAAGAAAACAAAAAGAATCAGTAAAAGCGAAGGAGGAATAACATATGGCACAGAACGAATCTGAAATAAGATATCTGACTCCCCCGACTGTTGAGGTCAAGAAAAAGAAATACTGCAGGTTCAAAAAGAACAGGATCAAATACATCGATTATAAGGATCCCGAGTTTCTGAAGAAATTCCTTAACGATCAGGGTAAGATTCTTCCCAGGCGCCTTACCGGAACCTCACTCAAGTATCAGAGAAAGGTTGCCAAAGCAGTGAAGAGGGCGCGCCATATTGCACTGCTTCCTTACGTAACTGATCTGTTAAAATAAGGAGGTAAATTATGGAAATTATTTTGCTGCAAGATGTTAACAAACTGGGACAGAAGGACGATACCGTCGTAGTCAAAAACGGGTACGCCAGCAACTTTTTAATTCCGAGAGGTTTTGCAATTGCAGCCTCACCATCTGCCAAGAAAATGCATGCCGAAAATCTCAGGCAAAGGGCACACAAGGAAGAGAAAATCAGGGCTGAAGCCCGTGAAATGGCCGCAAAGCTTGCAGAAGTCAAGCTGGTTGTAGGGGCCAAGACAAGTTCTTCAGGTAAAATATTCGGATCTGTAAATACGATCCAGATTGCTGAGGCGCTTAAGGAAAAGGGATTTGAGATTGACCGCAAGAGCATAACACTTCCTGAGGATCAGATCAAGGAGATCGGAAAATACAAGGCAGTGGTAAAGCTCCACAGGGAAGTTAAGGTTGACGTTGAATTTGAGATTGTCGCTGAGTGAAAAATCATTACATTTAAAAGGGGCTGTCTGAAAGAGAGCCCCTTTTTTTTATTCAGGTTTTCAATATCTGCTAATAATATGTGTCATGAAAGTCTTTTCTGCGTTCATACTTGAGATCCGAAAGAACCGAAGCCTTGACCCTGATCGTGAAATTCCACATCTTCATGGTTCCGTTCGGTACCCAGTTTAAGCTCATAGTCCAGCAATGAAGATCACGGGTAATCCCGATATTGGTCATCGTGATCTCATTTCTTGTAAAATCATACCCGGTCGTATATGTGATAGCAAACTTTTTTGTGAGGGTAACATTACCTGAAGCTGCAAGCGTCTGGGAAAAGACCGGGTCAAAAGCCGGCTTTGAATATTCGAATCTATAGCTTACCCGCATTGACCAGGGAATGTTGAAGATCTCATAACCATACTGGTCAAAATTTGAAGTTTGCAGCTGATTGCGTGAGGCACTTCCTGCTGCCTGATCCTGGCCCATTACCGGAGCGGCGGTCGGTCCGGGGGTTTCTGGAGTCTGCTTGTTCTTGTTACCGCTTATAAGCTGATACAGGTCAAAATCGAGGCTTAATGAGAAATTGGTCAGTCGCATTAGCTTCCGGTTCTCCATTAGAGCAAATTTTGCCACGGGGAGACCTTTTTCATTTATCCCGTAAAGAGAAAATCTGCTCTGTGCTGAAATTCCGACATTATTGAACAGCCTTGTTACCAATCCCATTGTAACGGGAGCCCATCTCATTGAATCGGCATAGACATTATATGAAGTATTGATTCCCAGGTTGTCGATAAGACTGACTTTCTTTGGTTTACCTGTAGTATCATTCCTTGCAAAAACCTTAGCTTCCACAATATTTGTAAGATTAAAGGAAACAACGGCATTTCTGGTGGGCTGTGAAGGCGTGCCGAATAAGGAGCCCTCAAAAATCGAATAGTCTTTAATGTGCCCTGCAGTATCGTATTGCACCTGCCTGTAAAAGTCGGTGCTTAATCCCTTAAGGGAAGGGACGTAACTGAAGCTCACCGATGGCTTCATCACGTGCCTTATTGCCTGTATCCTCGAATCCGGACTGAAAGTGTACATTCCGAATATCTGGGGATTGAAGCTGGCGCTTATTGACGGATTCAGGGCCTGGCCGTAAAATACTCCGCGGGTCGTATCTCTGACAATCGTTGATACTGTCGTATTAAGCTCAGGATCACGATAGTCGGCAACCCACGTCTGGTTATATTTCTGTGTATAAAGCACCCCGGTGTAAGTAAGTGAGGGTGAGATTGAAAAATTCCGGAAAGGCCTGATCTGAAGGCTTACCGGGATCTGATGCTGGAATCCGTTCCGAAGGTTTGACCAGGTTTCTTTTTTAAAAAGAAGGCTGTCGTAAGTATTTATCTGGTTATCAAGAGATGCTGTATACTGCAGCTGAAGCTCCTGGTACCATTTTGTCGTACCGGTCTGGTTCCTTCCTTTCAACGGGTAGATCCTGTTCATGTTAAAATTAAGCTTTGGCAGATCCATGCTTATCGTCTTTGTCGGGACGAACTGGCTCTGGTACATGCTCATTGAAAGGTTGAACGGTGTGCCTTCCCATGTTTTGGAATAGCTCACGCTCGATTGCCGCTGGGTCTGAACATGGTCCTGGACATTATAACTGTTTGTCCTGTCATAACCGCTTGAGCTCATGTTGACGTTTGCCGAGAATGATGAGCCGGGGTGTGCTTTTGCATCCTGCGTGTATGTCCAGCCAAGCTTGTAATTGGTTGTCTTGGAATAATCCTTCAATCCCTTATGGCCTGAAATATTATTTGCATAGCTGAAAGAGAACTGGCCGTTATATTTATAGCGTTTATCATAATTGGAGGCTGCATTAAGCAGCCATGTGCCGTTTGTATAAATGCTTCCCTTAAGAGCGAGATCAAAATAATCGTTTATTGCAAAATAATATCCGCCGTCGGTCAGGTTATAACCCCTGAGCTGCTCCTCACCGACCTTGGGGATGAGAATCCCCGACGCAGCCCTCTTGGTCTGGATTGGAAAGAATCCAAACGGAACTGCTATAGGTAAGGGAATACCCTCCAGGACAAGGTACCCCGGTCCGGAAATTATCTTCTTTCCGGGATAGATCTTTGCCTTTGGCAGATCAATATAGAAATGGGGAGGATCAAGGTCGCATGTGGAGTAAGTGCTTCTCGATATGTTTGAAGTCCCGTCTTCCAGCAGTTTCGTCACCTGACTGTGGAGAAGACCTTCTTCCTGCTTTGTCATGATCCTGTAGGCAATGGCTTTGCGGGTCACAAAATTATAGAGAATCGAATCGGACTCTATTTCCTGGCCACCCTGGGTAAAAACTGGCTTGCCGGTAATTTTACCTGTCGTATCCTTCCTTCCGGCAGCAAATACGGTATTTGTAGCCATGTTGAATACTATCGAGTCGGCTTTGATCTCCATATCCCCATACTTAACATCTGCGTTGACTGTAAGGATGGCCCGTTTATTGACAAGATCGTTCCTTTTCACGCCTTCGCAACTGTAAATAACCTGCTTATCTATGGCATTGGGAGATATTTGTTTTGTGCCCGGCGAAATGGTATCGGCAATCACCGTGTCGGGTTTTGCCAGATCAGGGGCCGGAGGCGGTATTTCTTCCTGGCAAAGCAACGATACAGACCGGACCATCAGAAGGAACGCTACAAGTAACCGCTTTTGCTTAAGAAAATACAACTTAAATACTATTTTTGTACAGATTTTGCGTGACGTCCGGATGTCAGGCGCAAAACTAAGTAAAAAATGACGAACTGAACATGGAATCCGCTATTAAAAACGGCAAACGGCGCGCCAAACATATAAGCATTCTCACATTTAACATACCTGTTATTTTGCTCCTCTGTCTGGCTGTAAACTTATCTGCCGTTCCGTCCCAAAAAACCTGGATCATAGTCATTGATGCCGGCCATGGCGGCAAGGACCCCGGCGCAGTTGGTGCAAAAAGTTTTGAAAAGAACATTGCTTTGGCAATCGCCCTCAAAACAGGGAGTTACATCGAAAAAAACATCAGTAACGTCAAAGTGCTTTATACAAGAAGAACAGACAGTTTTCCCGAACTCAGCGAACGTGCCGAATTTGCAAACAGGAATAAAGCTGATCTTTTCATTTCGATACATGCAAACTGGGCCGCAAACAAAAATGTAAGGGGAACTGAGACCTATATAATGGGCAGGGCAAAGGATGAGCAGAACCTGGCAGTTGCCATGAAGGAGAACGAGGTGATCCTGCTGGAGGATGATTTTTCGACCAAATATGAAGGCTTCGACCCGAAATCACCGGAATCGTACATTATGTTTACACTGATGCAGAATATCTTCCAGGAACAAAGCACCAATCTTGCTTCAAATATCCAGGAACAGTTTATAAACCGTGCAGGAAGGGTTGACCGGGGTGTCAGGCAGGCCGTATTCTGGGTGCTGTATATGACAACAATGCCCAGTGTTCTGGTCGAAACCGGGTACATTACGAATGCCGGTGAGGAACTGTACCTTAACTCGCCCCAGGGGCAAGACTATATAGCATCTGCAATATTCAGGGCAACACGCGATTACATTAATGAAGCAGACAAGAAAAACAATATTTCTTCCTCAGCCGGCAGTAACGAAGTTATTGAAAAGGATTCAACTGCATCAGTCCCGGGGAAACAGGAGGGAGATATCTATTTCATGGTTCAGATCGCATCCTCAATTGACAAAACAGAGACTGGTCCTTCAAATTTCAAAGGTCTGAAGGATGTCGTAGAGCTTGCTTCAGCCGGCCGTTTCAGGTATGCAACAGGATCATTCATGAAATACCTTGATGCTGTTGAATACAAAAAAAAACTTGAAACAATTTATCCTGATGCCTTTGTAATCGCTGTCAGGAACAACAAAGTGTTACCTTTGCAGGAAGCATTCGAACTAAAACAGAACAAATAAAATCTGCCTAAATGAAAAAACTCTCCAGGGAAGTCAAGGTTGGTGCTGCAGCTTTGATTACCATTATCGTATTTATCTGGCTCTATAATTTTCTTAAGGGGAAGGATCTTTTCTCATCCAATGCCAAATACTATGTGGTTTATAATAATGTGGGAGGTCTTGCCGAATCGAGCCCGGTTGAAGTTCACGGTTACCAGGTCGGCGTGGTTGAGTCTGTAAGGTTCCTGGATCCCCTGAGTGGCAAGCTGCTGGTTGTATTATCGGTAAGTAAGGATTTCAAGATCCCCCGGAATTCATTTGCCGAGATCACCACGGCCACGCTCATAGCCGGAATGAAAATCAATTTTGTTTACGGGCAGGGTCCTGGCATCTATTCAAGCGGCGATACCATACCGGGCCGCCTTGCAAAGTCGATCCTGGTAAAACTACAGGATGAGCTTACGCCTGTTAAAGACAAGCTGGTTGCCGCAGTCATTGACCTCGATTCAACGATCAGATCAATAAATGACATCATGGATCCTGAGTTCAGGGAAAACATCCGCCGGGGAGTTGCGAGCCTTAGCAGTACGGTCCGGAGCATAAACGAGGCAGATTTAAAATCGACACTCGAAAACATAAACAAGTTTACTGCAATGCTTGCCGAAAACTCGGGGAAAATGACACAGACCTTCACCAACCTGGAAACGATTTCGGACACTCTTGCTGCCTCTGATGTCTATAATGCCATCAACAGTCTGAAAACAAGCCTCGAAAAGACTGCGACAC
>JBAVOD010000284.1:0-2113 GCA_049691735.1 Bacteroidales bacterium | reverse complement strand
GAGATATCCGCATTCTTTTCTCTTGTCATTGACGAAACATTTGAAAAACTACCAACAGAACTAACTCCAACTACGATTAGATGTTTTCGGAAAGGATGCTTTGGTATTATTTCAAGTGAGATTGATTTGGATAAGAATGAAATTTATTGGAAATGTTCGGAATGCGTGAATTCAGGAACTATTACTGGCTTGTAGGTGACGAAATGGGACAATGAATTAATTGTCAATTGATCTCACACTTAACATTGCTCACTCAGTCCAAATGTCCAGTAGTTAGCTTATTATTTTCAGGGTAGTTAGGCGTCCATCCAATAAATCCATGTATTTGACTTTCATATCTTTTGATAAAAAACTTATATCGATCAATGTCTTCCATTTAGGAATTGACAAAGTGATTGTCTCCAGAACTTTTTCAACGCTCTTTTCAGTTAGTTTGCATCTTTCTATCCCAAAGTAATCAACCAAAATATTACGAGTTAGATGTTTCTTTTTACCTTTCAAAGGCAAAGCAATTTCTTCATCTTGTTCTTTTAATACTATGGTGGAATTAACCAGATCGTAACAAGGAGATAACTTCACCTGATTATCATCAGTAATAATGGAAAAGTTTTTAAGATGCGAATCTTCATTGCCGACTAAATAATTAAATATGACCAACTTAAACAATTTTACTTTCTCAATAGCAGGGAATGTGCAATAATCATCGATCAACTTAACGATCTTTTCCATACTATAATCATACTTCGTATCCCTACTTAAACCAGCTAATTGAGCAAAATCTTCAACAGGAACTTTATCATTCTGTCCCTTCCGGTCAAATCGTTTGATGAAATAAGTTAATGTGTTATCCTTTGACCACAATAAACCATGAATAGGTATTTCCAACCCGATCTCGAATGCCAATTTCATTGTAAGGTCTTCATTCTCTGGCAACTGAATATAAATTTGATGTTGGGGTTTAAGTATATATTTGCCCCCCTTATCTACAAGAATGAATTTTTCATCCTTGATACTCAGTAAAGCACTTAACTTAGGCTGGACTCCCTGAATTGACATTTTTGCTGCACGGTTGAAAGCCTCTGTCCGTTGTTCTTCTGCAGTATATTCAAGGTCTTTTAGTGTCCTCAGACCAGTGTTTAAGAGTTTAAGACCTGCTTCGCTGTAACGATTTTCGCCACACGGTGTATATGTTATTGGGCAAAGGTTCATTCTGCAATTTCTTTTACGGTAACAACTCCAACCATGTCATCACCAACTGCAATTAATTGTGAGAAATGATCGCTCTTATCTATTTTTTTAATTTTCAGCAATCCGTCCAATTGTATCCCTTCTGGGAGTAATCCATCGAAGAAGGGTGGAAATTTATCGAACTTATACACCTTAACATTTTTTGGCATCGTCCTTGAGACTTCAAGACCTTCATACCCATCAAGGTATTCAAATAAATAGTCTTTCCCTTGTCGTAATTCAGTCAAAGTTCCTGCCTCAACTCCTTTAACATATATCTTAGCCTTTCTCATTTTCCATGTTTCGTAAATTATCCATTAGCGGACTTGTTAATTCTATTTTAATGTTCAATACACTGAGTACCTTTCGCAAGGTATCTAATTGAATAGTTTCCTTCCCCTTCTCAATATCGTAAATCACAGTTTTACCAACGCCTGACATTTCTGCTAATTTGTCACAACTTAATTTGGCTGCTTTTCGATGCATCCTAATAACATCTGCTAATTCTTGAGACTTTATCATTTATTACTGTTATAGCGGTAAATATAGCAAGTTATATCTAAACAAACAAGCATTTGTCATTTGTTTACTGCCTTGGCAGTAATTTTAAGATTAATGATACTTCCTTTTCAGTAAAAAGGGATTTTTTACTGCTAAAGCGGTAATTTCATTGAATTGTACGAAACAGGAACGCATTAAAGTTAAAATTAAAAACCCTGCCATTTCTGACAGGGTTTATTCTTAAAAGGTACAAAAAAGTACAAATTATTTATAACTTATTGACTTTCAGTACCTAAAAGTCGGGGTGAGAAGACTCGAAGCCATGCATTTGCCAAAAATTTCTTTTCTATCTGGATGTTGTTCAAAAAAAACAATTGTTCACGTT
>JBAVOD010000283.1:0-14184 GCA_049691735.1 Bacteroidales bacterium | reverse complement strand
TGCGTCAGGTAAATAATAAATATGACAATATTTTCGATAGTCTTCATATGATCTTGTTATTCAGGTGTTTAAAAAAACATTAAAATGTTGATAATATACGATTTGGCAAAAACAGGGTATTGAAATTGTTTATAATTTTGCTTCGTAAATGTGATAATTGCAGGGAATGGAAGACGACAAGTTCGGATTTTCTTACGAAGAAGAAATTAAGGATGCTGTCCAGAAGTTTGAGAGGATGAAAAAAAATAATGAAAATTATTTTTTTGATGTAATTGAATTCGAATCAATTATTGATTTCTACATTGAGAGTAACAACTCCATAAAGGCCTTTGAGGCAGCTACTCTTGCGTCGGAACAGCACCCGAATTCAGTTTCTATCCAGCTGCGCACAGCAAAGGTCCTGCTCGACAGGGGCAGGGCTGTTGAGGCCCTGAAGATTCTCAAGAGGCTTGAAAGCATTGAACCCGGGAATCATGAGATATACATTTCAAAGGGGACGGCTCTTGGCATCCTGGGTGATATCCAGGGGGCAAAAAAAATGTTCGATTTTGCCCTGACCCTTGATTCGGATGATCCCGGAAACATACTTTTCGCAATTACTGCTGTCCTCCAGAACCTGAACTATTACGAGTATCTCATCCCTTACCTTAAAAGGCTCATTGATCTTGAGCCTGAGTTTTATGCGCATCTGTATGACCTGGCTTACGCCTGCGACAAAATTGACGATCTTGAGAACAGTATAATTTATTACCACAAATACCTTGAGAATGAGCCATTCTCGGATAGCGGCTGGTATAACCTCGGGATAATTTACAACAAGCTGGAGGATTATGAAAAAGCACTTGAGGCTTATGACTATTCCCTCGCAATAAATTCGCAGAATACCTTTGCCCTTTTCAATAAGGGGAATATCCTCTGTAACCTCGAAAGGCACACCGAAGCGGTCTCGGTTTATCACGAATATCTCGAAAATGAACCTGAAAGCTTCGAGGCAATGACTTACCTGGCCGAATGTTATGAGAAAACAGGCGATCTTTTCATGGCAAAGAAATACTATCATGAGGCCATTGAACTGGCCCCTGATTATGCAGATCCCTGGTTCGGACTGGGCATAATCGCGCTTGAATCCGGATCTCCCGACGACAGCATGATATTTCTGAGGAAGGCTGTAAGGCTCGATGACGAAAACCCCGAGATCTGGTATACCCTTGGAAAGGCTCATTATGCCAAAAATGAAAGGAAGGCAGCGCTCAGATGCTTCAGGGAAGCTCTTAAACTTGACGCTTATTATAATGATGTGTGGATCGACATTGGAAGAATGATCCTTTTTGACGGACTTACACACAAGGCCCTTCCTTACCTTGAAAAGGCATATAAGGTAATCGGCGATGTCCCGGGGATAAATTACCTCCTGGCATCATATTATATGCATTTCGGAGTTATGGATAAAGCTTTCAGGCACCTGTCACTTGCACTTGATGCTGACAAGGACCTTTTCAAAGACTTTCACGATGTTTTCCCCATAAGAATATTCAACAGGAAAATCAAAAAACTCCTGGAGAGTAATGACCTTATCTGATCATTGAATTTTTTTTCAGTTTTGTTCCGTTACGGAATTATCGGACCATATTAAATTATTTTCTAATCCTGAACGCAAATTATTTGCTTATGAAAAATGTACTCACGCATATCCCTGAACGGCCCTGCAAGCCCAGGAATTCAGGTCTGACAATGGTAATGGATAAAGGCCTCAGCATCAGGGAAGCTGAGGATTTCATGTCGGTCGGCAGCGAATATGCCGATTTCGTCAAACTTGGATTTGGCACCTCGTTGCTTACTCCCGGCTTTGAGAAGAAGATCAGGATCTACAAGGATGCCGGCTGCATGCCGTATTTCGGAGGGACGCTTTTTGAAGCCTTTATAATCAGGAATATGTTTAAGGAATTTCTTAAGTTCCTCGACGACCATGAAGTTGAACTGGTTGAAGTGTCAGACGGATCTTTTGACATCCATCACGACAAAAAACTGGAATATATCGGGATACTCGCAAAGCGCGGGACTGTTATCTCGGAAGTCGGCTCAAAGAAAAAGGATGTTGTTTATTCTCCTGCCGAGTGGGTATCAATGATGAAGTCGGAACTTAATGCCGGATCGTCAAAGGTTATTGCTGAAGCCCGCGAATCGGGGACCATTGGCATCTATGACGATGACGGTTGCGTTAATACGCTCCTCATAAGCTCTATAATTGAACATGTGAAGATGGATAATGTGATCTGGGAAGCCCCGCAGAAATTCCAGCAGGCATGGTTCATAAAACATTTCGGTGCAAATGTGAACCTTGGGAATATCGCTCCTTCTGAGATTATACCCCTTGAATCGCTTCGCTGCGGACTTAGGGGCGATACTTTTTTCCAGTTCCTTCCCGATAGCATGCAGCAATGATCGCTTTCCGCAGGAATCTGAAAAGAGAAGCCTGTATATGAAAAAATTTGGCCTGATCGGATATCCCCTGGAGCACTCATTCTCCAAAAAGTATTTTTCAGAAAAGTTCACAAAGGAAAATATTACTGATTGCACCTACGACAATTATCCCCTTGAGGATATCCATATGCTGCCGGCACTGATATCATCGGAACCAAATCTTTCGGGACTTAATGTGACCATTCCCCATAAATCGCTGGTTATAAGTTACCTCGATCATATTGACCCGGAAGCTTCACAGATCGGGGCCGTAAACGTCATTAAAATAAAGAGATCAGGCGCAGCGATCAATCTGAGCGGCTTTAACAGCGATATCTTCGGAATAACGGAGACGCTCGCATCACTCCCGGTTTCTTCATTTAAACAAGCCCTTGTGCTTGGCACAGGGGGAAGCTCAAAAGCAGTGTGCCACGTTCTTGGTAAAATAAATGTACCATATACACTTATATCAAGAAGCCCTAAACCCGGCTGCATGACTTACCGGGAACTCACTCCGGGACTAATGGCGGATACAGGTCTTATTATTAATACGACTCCTCTGGGGATGTATCCGCAGATAGCGGGCAAACCCGAGATCAGGTATGATCTGCTGAATCATAATCACATCCTGTTCGACCTGGTCTATAATCCTGAAATAACCGAATTTCTGAGATTGGGGCAGGAGAGGGGTTGTCGTGTACTTACCGGGATCAGAATGCTCTATTCCCAGGCCTGGAAGTCGTGGGAAATATGGAATGATGACAATTACTGACCCGTTTTAACCGGCTTCTTTCGCATCCAGTACATACGATCGCATTCCGTACACTCCTGGAGCCAGTAACCGGGCGTAACATGTCCTCCTTCAGGTGTTTTCAGGCTGTTGTCATAAACAGCGAAGACAGGGTTAAAAACTATGTCGGTGACTCCTATGGTGTACTGAGGCTCACCTCCTTCGGGTCCGGGAACCACCTTCAGCTCCTTCACCTCAAAATTATTGAACTCGAGCAACTGATGCAGGAAAGCTGCCCGCTCAATTGTTGCGCCGGTATCAACTATCGTGCATCTTATTCCGTCAATCTCGCCAATAATATGTTTGGCATTATTTATTCCCATTGAACAGAGCTTTAAAATCAGACACCGAAACTTATGTTCTTTATCATTTCAAATATGACACCTGCAAATCCTGTAATAAAAATACCTGCCACACACATACCCAGCGCAAACTTCGTGAAGAAGTCGCTGCTGAATTTCTCAACTGGGGCATTGTTCTTGTTTATGAACATTGCCTTGACCACAAGGAGGTAGTAATAAAGTGAAATGATGGTATTCAGCACTGCAATTGATACCAGGACATAAAATCCCTTCTCGGCTGCCGCTGCAAAAAGGAAGAACTTACCGAAAAAACCTGCCACCGGAGGTATCCCGGCAAGCGAAAACAGGGCCAGTGTCATTATCAGGCTGAGACGCGGATTGGTCCTGTAAAGTCCGTTATAATCATCAATGTTCTCCCTGCCGGTCGCGTTTGATATTGCTGCAACGACTCCGAATGCCCCCAGGTTCGAGAAAATGTAGACAAGGATATAGTATATCACCGATGCCATCCCGGTCTGACTTCCCCCTATTACGCCGAGCAGAATATACCCGGCCTGTGAAATCGAGGAAAAGGCAAGGAACCGCTTCAGGTTCTGCTGCCGTATTGCAAACAGATTGCCGATGGTCATTGTGAGGACTGCACCGACATATATTGTTTTCTGCCAGGTTGCTATCAGGACAGGAAAGACAGTAAAGAGCACAATGATAAAGATGAAAAGTGCCGCGCCTTTTGAGATCACCGAGAGGTATGAAGTAATGTTGACGGGAGAGCCTTCATATACATCAGCGGTCCACAGGTGGAATGGTACTATTGAGATCTTGAATGACATGCCCGCAAAGAAGAATATATAACCCAGGATCTGAAGGTTCCTGTTTTCGAGAACCTTCGCGAGTTCACTGAAATACAGGGTTCCTGATGTTCCGTAGATCATTGAGATCCCGTACAGAAGAATTCCCGACGAGAGAGCTGATATAAGGATAAGTTTTATACCTGCCTCTGCCGATTTGTTATTATACCTTTCATAGGCAGCGAGCGCTGCTATCGGTATAGTTGCCAGTTCCAGTCCGATATAGAACATAAGGAAATGACCTGCCGATATCATGAAGTTCATTCCTGTAAGGGTAGAGATCAGAAGTATGAAGTACTCGCTTACCTTGTCGGCATTCTCTTCTTTTCCCAGCCAGGCTACCGATTGGATCAGGACAAGCAACGCACCGATATTCAGTATGTTTTTCATCATAAGTGTCACGCCGGTCGACAGGTACATTCCTCCGAACAGGGAGCCTGTTGGCGAAGGAAAGAAGCCTGCTATTGTGACCAGGGAGAATAATATGACAGCAAAAAGGCTGACTGAGCCCTTTTTTCCGGGCTTCATAAAGATCTCGGCAGCCAGGAGCAGCATTGCTGCTGTAACCAGCAGCAATTCGTGACGCATTATGGAAAAGCTTTGAAGATTCATAGAATTACTTTGTCCCTGATGTTTACCTGTTAAGAATTGAATGTTGTATCATCGTTTTCAGAATGGATTCAATGCAAGTATTTTATGCATTATTGGTTGCAGGCTTACGCCAATTACCGATGAAAGCCAGAACGGTGCAATGCCTATCAGTGCCACAAAGCTGATCAGCGTTACGGCAGAGACCTTTTCAAACCATCTGGCATCGGTCAGATGATCGAATTGCCCGTTTTTTGAAGGCCCGAGCAGAAGAATCGCAATAACCCTCAGGATATATACTGCCGTAATCACTATCGATGTAACGGCAACAACGGTGACAATCCTGTGGAACAGGTCGGGATGCTGGAATGCACCGACAAATATTGTCATTTCAGCTACGAAACCACTAAGCCCGGGCAGACCGAGGGAAGCAAGTCCTGCAATCACATAGGCGACCGACAGGAACGGAATTATCTTCATGAGTCCCCCCATTTCATTTATCATCCTGGTATGCGTCCGCCCGTAAAGCATTCCGATAAGGGCGAAGAATAAGGCTGTCATGAGACCATGTGATATCATCTGTATAACAGCTCCGTTCATTGCTGTCTGGTTCATCATGAGGATCGCAAAAAGTACAAGCCCGCAGTGACTTACCGATGAATATGCATTTATGTATTTGAGGTCCTTTTGAACTACTGCACCAAATGCCCCGTAAACCACACTGATTGAGGTCAGGATAATAAATATCCATGACAGCTCCTTTGCAGCTTCAGGCATAAGGAATATGGCAACACGGAAAGCGCCATACCCGCCCAGCTTCATAAGCACACCTGCGTGCAGCATCGATACTGCCGTTGGTGCCGAGGAGTGTCCGTCGGGCGACCAGGTATGGAAAGGAAAGAGTGCTCCAAGAACCCCGAATCCAACAAATGTCAGCGGGAAAAAAATATACTGGGCCGACATCGGTATTGTCTGTTTCGATATTTCGAGTATGTTGAATGAAAGAGGACCCCCGTTGGGTGCCGAGTTGAAGTGTATGCCAAGGATCCCTACGAGCAGAAGTGCGGAAGCTCCCATAAGCATGAGAGTAAGCTTCATTGCCGAATATTCCTTCGGACCGCTTCCCCAGATGCCTATTAACAGGTACATCGGGATCACAGCAAGCTCATAGAAAAGGAACATGGTGAACAGGTCGATCGAAATGAAGAACCCGAAAACCCCTGTTGCAAGCAATATCAATGATACAAAGAACTCCTTTGTCAGGAAGTCCATTTCCCACGAAGCAAAGATCCCGGCAAAAACTACCAGCGATGTAAGCCCTATCATTGCTACTGAAATGCCATCGACTCCAACGGCATAATGAATATTGAAGCTCGGGTACCACAAGGTATCCTTCACAAATAGCATTTCGGCAGTATTACCCGCATTTCGTGCCGAAATGTAAAGGATTATCAGGGTCGCAGCCAGAAGGAGCTGGATCCCCATCCCTACAGCAGCAACGATTTTCACATGGCGAATATCTTTTACCAGTACTATACCGGTTATTGTCATCACCGGTATTACGACAAAGAGGCTCAGTATATCCATATTTTACATTCTCAGACTTTTAACTAGCGCCAAAGGTATATAAGCAGGAAAGCAAGTATCAGGGCTCCCGAAACGAAAACAAAAGCGTACTTCTGCAGCTGGCCCGACTGGAACCTCCTGATCCTGAACGAAACCACCTGGGCCGCATAGGCAATGCTATTCATTGTACCGTCAACTACATGCCTGTCAAACCAGGCAATCGGCTCTGATATATACCTGAAGATTATTTTTTTGGTTATGAACAGATAGATCTCATCAATATAGAACTTGTTGTAGGCCCATTTGTACAGGTGTTTGAAAGTGGCTGCAAGCCTGTCGGGTATTGCACTCTTCTTTGCATAAAGGATATATGCAATCGCGATACCAAGAAGTGCAATCAGTATTGAAGGAATTGCAACAGCCCATTCTATCTCTGTCGCAAATGGCTTTCCGTCGGCTGTGACCAGCCTGTTGAAGGGAATAAAGCCTGAAAATGCGGCACCTGCTGCCAGTACGATGAGCGGAATTGTCATGGTCAGAGGTGCTTCATGCGGTGTGTGGTGGTACTCTGTTTCCTGCCCCCAGAAGATATTGAAATAGAGCCGGAACATGTAAAATGCCGTAATCCCTGCAACTGCATATTCGACGGCAAACAGGCCCTTGTAGTTACTGATTGCTGCTGCAAGGATATCATCCTTGCTGAAGAATCCCGAGAAGGGCGGTATCCCTGAGATTGTAAGACATGCGATCAGGAATGTTATATGGGTGATTGGCAGGTATTTGCGGAGGCCTCCCATCTCTGTCATGTAATTGCTGTGAACGGCATGGATGATTGCACCTGCTCCAAGAAAGAGCAATGCCTTGAACATTGCATGATTGAACAGGTGGAACATTGAAGCCGTGAATCCGAGCCCCTGATGACCGCCATAGCCTGACACTCCGAGGGCAAACATCATATATCCGATCTGCGACATTGTCGAATAGGCCAATACCCTTTTGATATCAGTCTGCGTGCATGCTATAACCGCAGCAAACAACGATGAGAATGCCCCTACGTAGGCTACGACCTCAAGAGCTGCCGGTGCCGCGAAGACATATATCGGGAACATCCTGGCAACCAGATAAACACCTGCAACGACCATTGTTGCGGCGTGTATGAGCGCTGAAACGGGAGTGGGGCCTTCCATGGCGTCAGGAAGCCAGATATGAAACGGGAACATTGCCGATTTGCCGACACCCCCCAGGTAAACAAATATCATCGACCAGGTCATTACCGACATCCCCAGGAAGACAACGCTGCTTCCCTGCGCTATTGCGGGGCCGTTCGGATTGGTGAGAGTTATGAAATCAAAAGTCTTTGTGGTGACTGACAGGATAAGAATACCGATCAGGAATCCAAGGTCTGCAAATCTTGTCACAATGAACGCCTTCTTTGCAGCCCTGACGGCAGAAGGCCTCTCATAGTAAAAGCCGATCAACAGGTAAGAAGAGACCCCGACCAGTTCCCAGAAAATATACATCTGGAAGATGTTGGTGGCCAGAACAAGTCCGAGCATTGAAAACGTAAACAGGGAAAGGAAAGCAAAGTAGCGTTCAAAGCCTTTCTCTCCTTTCATGTACCCAAGACTGTAAATATGGACCATGAACGAAACCGTGCTTATCACGATCAGCATCATTACCGATATGGGATCCAGCAGTACGCCAAGATCGATGTGCAGTTTATCAGTGAACTGAAGCCATGTGATATTGAATGCCGAAATTTTCTGAAAGACATCGCCCGTCCTTCCGTCTCCGAAAAAGTAGTGCCATGCTGTCAGATATGACAGGATTGTGACCACGGCAAGCCCGGCGGTACCAAGCAGGCCGGAAAGCCTTGGTTTCAGCTTGTGACCTGCCAGACCAAGGAGCACGAACATCAGGAACGGGATAAGCGGTATCCAGATGGTATAAGTGTAGTTTGTCATTTCTCCGGTCAGTGTTACAATTATCAGTACTTCATTACATCGACATCCTCGACATTTATTGTCGTGAATCGCCTGTAGATGTTAATAATTATTGCGATAGCCACTGCAGCTTCTGCAGCGGCAACTGTTATTATGAACAGACTGAAAAAGAACCCATCGAGCTTATGCGGGAACAGGTACCTGTTAAATGCGAGGAAATTGATATTTACAGAATTGAGTATGAGTTCCACCGACATAAGGATCGTTATCAGGTTCCTTCTTGTAAGGAATCCATAAATACCTGTAAAGAACATTATCGCAGCAAGGATAAGAAAATAGTTTAAGGGGGTTCCTGCATTCATATTGTTACTGTTTTAGAGATTCGGATTCGGGCCTTTGCGGTGATCCCTTCCTGGCTATTACTATTGCTCCTACCATAGCAGCGATCAGCAGGATCGAAATGACTTCGAAAGGGAGCACGTAACCATCATTCCCGGTTGACAGGAGGCTTTTCCCGATAAGCCTCATATTGACTTCCTTCGCTGCCTCAGCCGATGCAGCGAACTTATAGTCAAGAATTGTTACGATGGTCAGGATTGCACCCGCAATTGCAGCTATCGCTGAGAAAAATGATTTTGTGAGCCCCACCTGTTCGAACTTCTGATTGATATGGCTCGTAAGCAGTATCGAGAAGATTATAAGTACCACTATCCCGCCGGCATAGAGTGTCAGCTGAACTGCGGCAAGGAACTGGTAGTTAAGCATAAAATAAAGACCTGCTGTTGAAACAAGCACAAACAGCAGGTAGACCGCCGACCTCAGTATCCTGCGGCTTGTGACCGTCAGGATTGAGAAAACCACAATCACGGCAGCGAAAAGTCCATACATTATCTGGTTAAAAGGCATCATTCAACTCCTTTCAATAGTTGCGAACCGGGTTTATTCAAAATTTTAACAAGCAGTTTCCTGTCAAAGACGGCATGTTCGAATTCCTGCGAAAATGCGAGGGCGTGCGACGGGCAGCTCTTGACGCACAAAGCGCAGAATGTGCACATCCCCAGGCGATAAATATGCTTATCAATGGCCCTTTTCTTCTTACCGTCTTCAGTTATAATTGTTTTAGAGATAATTTCAATTGATCCATTGGGGCAGTTTATTTCGCAAATTCCACAGCCTGTACACCTGTGCTCATTATTTTCGTTATGAGGCATGACCACTTCACCCTTGAACCGTTCAGTCATAACAAGTGTCTTGCGGTTCTCGGGATATTTCTGCGTTACAATGGTTGAAGGCCTGATAAAGTATGATCCCGTCACCTTCATCCCTTTCAGAAGTGACCATACAGCATTTACCACGTCCTTCAGGTATTTTATAATGCTTCTCATTCAGAGACTTTTATAATATTAATCAAAAATGCCAGCCCATCAGCACTACAAAGGCCATTACCACGACATTTACGAGATTGATGGGAAGAAGGTATTTCCATTCAAGCGTTAGCAGCTGGTCGATCCTGAGCCTTGGAAATGTCCATTTGAACCACATCATCAGGAAAACCACAAAGAATGTCTTGCCTATGTACCATATGAATGGAGGGATGAAATCCATTATGTGATTAAATGATTGCCACTGACCTACGTGGAAGGGCATCCACCCGCCGAGAAATACTGTCGCCGCAATTGAAGCGACAATGAACATATTCATGTATTCGGCCAGGAAGAAAAATGCAAATTTTATTCCGGAGTATTCAGTATGGTAACCTGCCGTGAGTTCCGATTCCGCTTCAGCCAGATCAAAGGGTCCGCGATTCGTCTCAGCCGTGCTGGCTATAAGAAAGATTACGAAAGCTATAAAAGCCGGGATATGGCCCCTGAAAATAAACCAGCCTGTTGACTGGGCCTCGACAATGACCGAAAGCTGCATTGAACCGGCAAATATTACCATGGTAATAAGCGAAAGCCCTACCGACAGCTCATAGCTGACTATCTGTGCGCCGCTCCTCATTGCCCCGATAAGCGAATATTTATTATTGCTCGACCAGCCTGCAAGCAGGACACCAATGACCCCCATGGCTGATACTGCTATAACATAGAAAACACCTATATTGAGATCGATAGCATGCAGTCCCCTTGCAAACGGAATTGCGGCAATTGCCATAAATGAAGCAATGATCACAATAAAGGGAGCGAGGTTGAAAAGGAATTTATCGGCATTTTTAATAGGTACCAGCTCATCAAGCAGCAGCTTGGTAAGGTCGGCTACAGTCTGGAATATGCCGAAAGGACCCACCCTGTTCGGACCAAGCCTGTTCTGCATGAATGCACAGACTTTTCGCTCGGCATACACCAGGAAGAGCCCTATGAGTGCGTAGAACAGAAGGATCAGAACGCCAATGATCAGCATTTCAACCGCCACCGCCCAGAACGGTGACAAAGCGCTGTGCAGGCTTGTGTCGATCCATTTGGTGAATGAGGTCAGATCATAAATATTGAATGGCATATATTATATTTTATCTTTTTCTTTTTGTTCCCGCATTGCCGGATTTCGTCGCTTTACTCCTCAACTTTTATCTTTTTCTCACCTGTCAATATCAGGTATCACCAAATCGAGCGAGCCACCGATAGCCACAAGATCAGCTATTTTGAACCCCTTTGCCATCAGGTTAAGCGCTGAAAGGTTTGAGAAATTCGGCGACCTGAATTTGATCCTGTAAGGGCTCTTATTCCCGTCGCTTATTATGTAAACGCCCAGTTCACCTCTTGCTGTTTCAACCCGCTGAAAATACTCGCCTTCCGGAAGCCTGATCACCGGTTTCATCTTTACTGCATACGGCCCCTCGGGTATGTTGTCAATAAGCTGATCGATAATATCCATCGACTGCCTCATCTCTTCCATCCTTGCAAGGTACCGGTGATATGTATCTCCTTCGGTAAATGTAACCTCGTTGAATTTAACCCTGTCGTATGCGCTGTAGGGCTCATGTTTCCTGACATCGCACGAGAATCCGGATGCCCTTCCCGATGGCCCTGTAACTCCGTATGATATAGCATCTTCAAGTGAAAGCCTTCCTATCCCTACTGTCCTTTCCCTGAAAATGACATTGCCTGTAAGCAGCTGATCATATTCAGGCAGGATCTTCCTGAAATATTTTAAGAACTCCTTTACTTTCTTCTGGAAACCGGGATGAATATCATACATCAGTCCCCCGGGGCAGTTATAGCTGACTATCATCCGGCCCCCGCATGTTTCCTCGAATATATCAAGTATCTTTTCCCTGTCGCGAAGCCCGTAAAAAAAGCAGGTAAGCCCACCGAGGTCCATCCCGAAAGTTGCCCAGAAGAGCTGGTGCGACTGGATCCTTGTAAGCTCAGACATGAGTGTCCGGATTACCTTGATCCTGTCGGGGATATCTACCTCAAGGGCTTTCTCAATGTTCAGGCAGACCGCCTCGTTATTGATATGAGCCGACAGATAGTCCATTCTGTCTGTCAGATGGATGATCTGCGGATAGGTAATGCTTTCGCACATCTTTTCGATGCCCCTGTGTATATAACCTATGTGAGGCTCTAAGCTCTTTACTGTTTCACCCCTGAGCGAGACTACCAGACGAAGCACACCGTGGGTTGACGGATGCTGCGGCCCCATATTGATGACGTAGTCTTCATTCTCGTCGACTCCGGCTCTTTTTACATTCTCCTCCATAACTACTTCGAGACTATATTAACGTCATCAGTGTAATCCTTTCTTAACGGAAATCCCCACGACCTGCCAAGGAATAACCTTCTCAGGTCAGGATGGCCTGTGAAAGTGATTCCCAGGAGATCAAAAACTTCCCTTTCATGAAAGTCTGCAGTCTTCCAGATATCGGTAACCGAATCGAAATGAGGATTTTCCCTGTCCTGTGTACGGACTTTCAGCACCATCGAATGACCATGTCTGGTTGATCGCAGATGATAAACCACCCCTAATTCGGTCTTGAAATCGACACCGGTGAGACAAAAAAGGAAATCAAATGATGTTTCATCCCTCTCTTTCAGCAGTTTTGCCAGATAGTGCAGCTTTTCAGCAGACACTGAAACTTCAGTGAATTGCTTTCCTTCCCTGATTTCACAGCCGCTTTCAAGTGAACTTATAAATTTTTCGAGTTCTGTATGAGTCATTAATTACCTATTCATGAATTATGTAGAACTGTGTTCAGCCGACCGTTCTTTGCGCGACCTCATATTTTCGGTTTCGATCTTGCGCTGGAGCTGAAGCATCCCATATAATAAAGCTTCAGGCCTTGGCGGACAGCCGGGAACGTAAACGTCGACAGGGATCACGTGTTCCACCCCCTTGACAACGCTGTAGGAATTGAGAAAAAATGGTCCTCCGGAAATGGCACATGAACCCATCGCCACCACATATTTGGGCTCTGCCATCTGATCATAAAGACGCTTAAGCACCGGAGCCATCTTGTTGACAATGGTCCCTGCAACAACTATTACATCAGCCTGGCGCGGGCTGGCCCTGTACACTTCCATCCCAAACCTGGCAAAATCGTGCCTTGGCGCGCCTGTTGCCATCATTTCAATCCCGCAGCAGCTTGTGGCAAATGTAAGCGGCCATAACGAGTTCTTCCTGCCCCAGTCGATGATATCGTCAATTGTGGTAAGGAAGAAGTTTTCCGGTTGTTTGAGAGCCTCCAGACTTTCATTGTCCTTGAACTCCTCATATTTTATTCCTTTTATTCCCATATCAATGCGTGTTTCTTCCAGGCATACAGCAAACCCAGTCCGAGAATAGCGAAGAATATCAATATCTCAACAAATGCGGTAATACCGACTTCCTTCATGACTACAGCCCATGGAAATACAAGGACAGTTTCAACGTCAAAAACAAGGAAAAGGATTGCAAAAAGATAATACCCTACGTTGAACTGAAGCCATGTAACGCCCTGGGTAGGGATCCCGCATTCATATGGTTCGAATTTCTGCGGATTTATTGACCTGGGGGCAATTATTCCTGAAAAGACCAATACCAGGCCTACAAATACTGCGCCCACGATGAAAAAAAGAACAAGCCATTCATTATTCATACGACCGGATTTTTGCCTTATAAAAATCGCACAAAATTAAAATTTCTTTTTGTACCGGCGAAGGTATTAACATCAAATAATTGTGATAACTATCACCTTCCTGTTATTCAGACTCAGGGCCGGCCAGACCGATATGATATATTGCATAAAAAATTTAAAGTTTTAATTGTTAATTTTGTAACGATTAAAAAGTCCTGAATTCTGAAAAATTACATAATCACCTTATGAGCTCAGATTCTAACCATTATGCACTTTCTGCACTTGGTACCGAGATATTTGAAAAATCCCAGGTAAAAGTGACCCGGTGTTATCAATGCGGCAAATGCTCGGCCGGCTGTCCGCTTTCGAATGAGATGGATTATCCACCGAGTGTTGTCATGCGTATGCTCCAGACAGGGAACCCGGTGCTTGAGGAAAAAGTACTGCGCTCCTTTTCAATCTGGGTATGCCTTACATGTGAAATGTGCTTTGCCAGGTGCCCGATGAGCATCGACATTCCGAAAATGATGGACCAGCTCAGGCAGAAAGCCCTTGGCGAAAAAAAGGTCAATCCGAAAGCCAGGGAAATTATCGCATTCCACCGGTCATTTCTTGATTCAATACGGTTTACCGG
>JBAVOD010000282.1:0-3435 GCA_049691735.1 Bacteroidales bacterium | reverse complement strand
GTGTAAAACCACGTAAAGTTAACAACGTATTGTCATGATAGCTGGTGTGCAAAAGAAATTGAATCGAGACTTAAGTTGACGCGTATGCCCTACGGGACTTGGAACACCATATCCATTACAGATAGGTGAGTATCGGAAGGATTTCGATTTGCTTCCCAAAAGAAAATTATAAATAACTGTCGGCCTATTAAGTGCAATTAATTTATTAAATGCTCTTTATATCATACTATTCATGACAATCTTCTACTGAATCGAAATATAAATGAATTCCGGATTTTGAAAATGTTCCATTATTAGTTAACTTTGCAAGATGGATCAACAACGGAAATTGATCTTCTTTAAGAAGCATTTTGAGGATTTCTTCAATTCTTTACCTGCAAAAGTTCAAGATAAAATCGATTATGTGTTGTTTCTGGTAACTGTTGCAGACCGGATCCCTTCAAAGTTTTTTGAACATCTTGCCGGTACTGATGGATTATTTGAAATAAGAATTGAATTTGATAGTAACATTTATAGAATATTCTGCTGCTTTGACTCAGGTAATCTTGTCGTTCTCTTTAATGGGTTCCAGAAAAAAAGTCAGAAAATACCGCAATCCGAGATTGACAAAGCTCTGAAGATCAAAAAAGAATATTTTAGACTAAAAAGTAAATAATTTATGAAAACAAATAAAAACATAACAACCTTCGAGGAGCACCTCGATAAAAGATATGGTAAGATCGGTACCGCGTCAAGGACCGACTTTGACATTAAAGCAAAAGCCTTTGCAATTGGTGAAGTCATAAGGGACGAGAGGAAGAATGCAAAGATGACTCAGGAAGAACTTGCTAAACGCACCGGGACCAGAAAGAGTTTCATTTCCAGAATTGAAAACGGACATTCAGATATTCAGCTTTCAACCCTTTATAAATTAATTGAACAGGGATTGGGAAAGAAAATAAACCTTTCAATCCAATGACTTTGCACCTACCGGGCCATCGATGGGGAAGACCTTTTAATTTACGCCTGCCGTTACCATTACGATAAGCTATAATGCTGAACGGGGATCTGATTTGTCAAATAAAATTTAAATCATGAAAAAAGCTCCATTACTTCTGCTATTAATTTTTCTCCTTGTTTCATGCAGACAGAAAGTCAACACTGATGCTGCTAAAAATGAAATCCTCGAAACCGAAAAAGCTTTCGAAAAAATGGCTTCAAAGGAAGGCCTGGCGAAGGCATTTTATTATTTCGCCGACGAAAATGCTGTAATCCTGAGGGGAAACGATTCACTCATAAAAGGGAAGGAAAATATCAAAAACTACTATGCAAGAAATGCAAATCCAAATGCTGAATTAAGCTGGACTCCTGATTTTATTGAAGTTTCAGAATGCGGAACACTAGGATATACCTATGGCAAATATCTATTTTCTGTTCAGGATACCTCTGGCAAAAGAATTGAGCATAAAGGGATGTTCCATACCGTCTGGAAAAAACAAGACAATCAATGGCGGTATGTCTGGGATTAGATGGTGATACCGCACCTCGCACCCCGCATCGGGCCGTACTGCCGCGGGGGTTTCACGGTTTTCCGTTCCTCCGTATCTCATCAATATCGAGCTTCTGGGCTATCGTAAAATCGGCACCGCATTGGGTGCACGAATAGTTCAGAAGAAACGCGCCTGAATAATATACCTTTTCGAATGAAGGATGATCGCATGGCTTGTCTCCCCATTCCTTCTTGAGCTCCTTTGACCTGTAAAATTCCATTCCCTGAATCTTTAAAAAATTTATAGTCGTTTGAACGGCACGAACCTGACGAAGGTCAGCCTGCGTATTTCTATCTTCCCGTTTTTCTTTAACAGCATCATAAGTTCCTGCACTGCCGTCGGAGCGCCAACAGGGATGACAAGCCTGCCGCCATCGGCCAGCTGGCTTACCAGTGGCTGGGGTATCTGTTCCGCAGCGGCTGTCACCATTATGATGTCAAACGGTGAGTATTCCTCCCAGCCCTTGTACCCGTCGCCGTACTTTACCAATATATTGTCGTAGCCAAGCTTTTTCAGCCTTTCTGCCGATTCCCTGGCAAGTTCAGGGATGATCTCGACGGAGTAAACCTTTTCAACGATTTCAGCGAGGATTGCCGCCTGATATCCTGAACCTGTTCCTACTTCAAGAGCTTTTTTGGAAGGTGCCGGTTTTGCAACTTCAGTCATGAGTGCGACGATATAAGGCTGAGAGATCGTCTGTCCATAGCCGATGGGCAAAGGCCCGTCGTCGTAAGCAAGATTTTCATATTCCCTTGGCACAAAAAGATGCCGGGGAACTTTCATCATTGCATTAAGCACGGCAGGATCCTTGATCCCCCTGTCAATCAGCTGGACTGTGACCATCCTTTCCCGGGCTTCCCCGAACCTGTCTGCCTGATTGAAAAATGAATTTATCATCGCATGCTGAACCGGCGGAAACGTATCGCCGGTATTCAGTCAGCAACAATATACACTTTTTTCGGATTTCCTCAAAAAGTTTAGCCTATAACAGAACTGAAAAAAGAAAGCACATGATTGCCCAGGAACTGAACTGCAGGCCATATAGGCAGAATGTCGATCTTAGTGATAAGCATTACCAGTATCAGCCCGAAAAAGATCCACGATCCGTATTTGTAAAACCCTTCATATAGTGCGGGGTATTTTTTGAAGTAGTTAAGCAAAAGATGCGATCCGTCGAGAGGAGGGAAGGGGATAAGGTTGAAAATGAAAAGACCCCAGTTGATATAGATCCCGTATTCGAACATTTCCTTAACGATCTGCATGGTTGAATTATACGGACTTGTTGTGTACTTCAGGAAGAAAATGTACAGAAATGACAGAATGATCGCCAGCAGGGCATTTGAGACCGGACCGGCGAGGGCTATCTTGATAACGTCGGTCTTTGGATTCCTCAGGTTATTTTCATTGAACTGAACCGGCTTTGCCCAGCCGAATCCGACAAACATAAGCATTATGAAACCAAGCAGATCAATATGCTTCAGTGGATTCAATGTAAGCCGCCCCTGTTCCTCAGAAGTCTTGTCCCCGCACAGACCCGCCACATATGCATGGCTGAATTCATGGACAGTAAGGCCAAGAATAATGCCGGGCAGGAACTTAATGATCCTTAAAAGGTCAAGCTGCCCCATTTCCTGTCATTTCTTTCGGTTCTGCAATATTCATAATATGTAATTAAGACATTTTTAGTTCCTGATCTTTTTTGCAGGCAGGTAGAAATCATTTTCCCCTAACTTGCATTTTCTTATCATTTCGAGGGCATACTCCGCACCAGTGAAATTCTCATCGGCGTTGTTGCTACCAACAGTAAATTTCACGCCGGCTGCTTTTGCACGTTTTATGAAATTTTCGGAAGGGAGCCGGTATCTGTTATTGATCTCAATGGCAATGTTGTTATCCCTGGCAGCCC
>JBAVOD010000281.1:0-6219 GCA_049691735.1 Bacteroidales bacterium | reverse complement strand
AAAGGGAAAATAACCAACGTCGTTACTGCAACAGGTACGATCCAGGCAATTACGACTGTTAATGTAGGCACCCAGGTGTCCGGGATCATCCAGCATATTTATGTTGATTTCAACGACCATGTAAAGAAGGGTGAGATCCTTGCCAAGCTCGATACAACTGCCCTGGCCGCCCAGGTTGATCAGAGCCAGGCGTCGGTCAATCAGGCCCAGGCCCAGTATGACTTTCAGAAATATACTTTTGACCGGGAAAAAACGCTTTATGACAAAAAGCTTGTTGCCGAAGCTGATTACGATCAGGCACTTTACAACTATGAGAATGCAAAGGCTGCCCTTGACAACGCAAAGTCAGCACTCTCCAGGGCTAAAGTAAATCTGGAATATGCAACTATTTATTCACCTATTGACGGAGTTGTACTGAACAGGGCAGTTGAAGCAGGTCAGACCGTTGCGTCAAGTTTTTCCACACCTACCCTGTTCACAATAGTTAATGATTTGAACGAGATGGAGGTCCAGACAAGTGTTGATGAAGCCGACATCGGAAAAGTGAAGGACGGGCAGAAGGTCGATTTTACTGTTGACGCCTACCCCGACATGGAGTTTCAGGGTGTGGTCTCCCAGGTAAGGCTGCAACCCATCGTTACCAACAATGTTGTAACCTACAATGTGATATTGCGTGCACCAAATCCGGGCCAGAGGCTCATGCCGGGTATGACCGCAAGTGCTACTATTATCGTTCAGGAAAAGGACAGTGCCCTGATTGTTTCAGGTCGGGCTTTGCGGTTCAGACCCGATCAGAACTTTTTAAAAAAGATGACGGCGATGAATCCTCCGAAGTCTGAAGGCGCGAATAAAGCTCAGGGTTCGTCACAGGTTGCAGGTGGTCCACGTTCTGATTTCAGTCGCGGTGCGCAGAGTTTTGGCAACGGATTACTCCCGACAGCAGAGAATGCTGATTTAGCACCAAAGGCGGTATGGATCGAAACTGACTCTGACAAAATAAAAAGAGTCCCGGTAAATGTGGGGATTGACAACGGTACTGACGTTGAGATACTTTCCGGGTTAAAAGAGGGCGATAAGGTGGTTGTTGCAATGACCGACAGTAAAGAGAAGGCTGACAAGCAACAGACAAACCAGAGGCGGCCCTTCTTGCTGTAAAAATCAGGATACAGGAAATGTCTGATACAATCATCGAAATACGAAGTCTCAGGAAGGATTACCATGTTGGCGAGGTTACCGTTCATGCACTGAGAGGTGTCGACCTGAAGATCGAAAAGAGTGAGTTTGTAGCCATTATGGGAGCCAGCGGATCAGGAAAATCTACAATGCTTAATATCCTTGGCTGCCTTGACAAACCAACCTCCGGTGATTATTTCCTTGATAAGGTTGACGTCAAGACACTAAACAGGGACGAGCTGGCAAAACTCAGGAATGAAAAGCTTGGATTCGTCTTTCAGGCATACAACCTTTTACCCAGGACTACTGCGCTTGAAAATGTTGAGCTCCCGCTTTTCTACAATTCAAAAATCAAGTCAAAGGAGCGGCGTGAAAGGGCTGTCAGGGCACTCGATGCCGTGGGACTCCTTTCACGTGCCAGCCACATGCCGAACCAGCTGTCGGGCGGCCAGCAGCAAAGAGTGGCAATTGCGCGGTCGCTTGTTAATGATCCCGTTCTTATACTGGCTGACGAACCAACCGGGAACCTCGACACCCGGACATCATTTGAGATAATGGAACTGTTTCAGGACCTGAACGAAAAGGGAAGGACAATTGTTTATGTCACACACGAACCGGATATAGCAAAATTTGCTACACGTAATGTCATTTTCAGGGATGGGAGAATAGTACGTGAGAACATTGTCAGTGACAGACAATATGCCAGGGATATCCTGAAAACACTGCCTGCTGAAAATATAGAGGAATTTGAGGGATAAATGAGGTAGAGGACAATGAAGTATTCGAATTTGTTAAAAGTAGCATTCAGAGCACTTGTAAGAAACAAGCTGAGGGCAATACTTACAATGCTTGGTATAATAATCGGGGTAGGGTCGGTCATCGCAATGCTGGCAATCGGACAGGGTTCAAAAATGAAAATCAGGAACGAGATGTCGGCGATGGGAACCAATATGATAATCATCTGGCCTAATTATCAGATGAGAGGTGGGGTCAATCTTGGTTACTCTGCGTCTGAGGCCCTTAAATTATCCGATGTTGATGCTCTGAGAAATGAGGCTTCCGATCTGGCTGCCGTTTCACCGGAGGTCAGGCAGGGAGTTCAGGTTATTTATGGCGGTCAGAACGATCAGACCACAATTTACGGAGTAAGCGAGGAATACCTGACTATAAAGAAGCTTGAAGTTCAGCACGGGCGGATGTTCACTCAAAGTGAAGTCAGGAGCATGGAAAAAGTGTGTCTGCTCGGACAGACTGTCATCCGTAACCTTTTCGGTGAAGACTCCGATCCGGTAGGCCTTGAAATACGCATAGGGGATCTTCCTTTCCTTGTGATCGGGACTCTTAAACCCAAAGGCGATAATGCAATGGGAATGGACCAGGATGATATTATCCTTGCTCCATACACCACAGTCATGCACAGGGTTGAATCAATAGATTATGTCAATACTATTTTTGCCTCCGCTGTAAGTGAGGCAAAAAGCCCTGAAGCCATGACTCAGGTCACTGATATATTGCGGAGATTACATAAAATTAAACGTGGCGCAGATGACGATTTCCGTGTCAGATCCCAGTCAGAGCTGATCCAGACCGTTTCGTCCATATCGGATGTGATGACCTATCTTCTCGGATCAATAGCAGGGATCTCTCTTCTTGTAGGTGGTATAGGGATAATGAACATTATGTTCGTTTCAGTCACAGAGAGGACGCGCGAAATCGGGATCAGGATGTCGATAGGCGGAAGAGGGAGGGATATTATGAGGCAGTTTCTGGTTGAATCAATGGTGCTCAGCCTTCTCGGAGGGGCTGCAGGCATACTCTTCGGCATTATGGTCGCCAAGTTAGCCGGATCACTGCTTGGCAGCCCTATAATCGTTACAAGCCAGTCGGTTGTACTGTCATTTGTAGTATGCTTCGCGATCGGAGTATTCTTCGGCTGGTATCCTGCAAGAAAGGCATCAAATCTCAATCCTATTGATGCTCTCAGATATGAATAAATGCCGGTAAAGGAAAAGCAGTTTTCAACAGGTATTTCTCTTGTGAGATAATTTAAGTACATTTCAATCGGGAATTCTTAATTCCCGGAATGAATGAACCTGACCCTCGAAAACATACTCCTTATCGGATCGCTCCTGCTTGGGGTAAGCATAGTCGCCGGCAAGACCTCTTATCGATTCGGGGTTCCCGTCATCATTCTGTTTGTGGTTATCGGAATGCTTGCCGGATCGGAAGGATTGGGGAAAATCTACTTCAATAATCCTGCCGTTGCCAGGTTTGTGGGAATAATAGCATTGAATTTAATTCTTTTCTCAGGTGGCCTTGAAACAAGATGGGAAGTAATCAGGCCGGTCCTCTGGCACGGTGTTGCCCTTTCAACTGCCGGGGTTTTTCTTACTGCCCTGTCGGTGGGGATTTTTGTTTGGGCAGTTACAGATTTTTCGTTTTATGAAGGACTGCTTCTAGGTGCCATCGTTTCTTCGACCGATGCTGCAGCGGTCTTCTCAATGCTCAGATCAAGGAATATCGGACTGAAGAAAAACATCAGGGCAGTTCTGGAGCTCGAAAGCGGCAGTAATGACCCCATGGCTTATTTCCTGATTGTGGCAGTCATGGGCCTTATAACCGTAAAGGATCAGTCAGCTTTAAATATTGTTGTCCTGTTCATAAAACATGTGACCCTGGGAGGGGCTGTGGGCCTGCTGACGGGCAGGCTCGGAAAAGAGCTGATAAACAGGATAGAGCTGGATTTTTCAGGACTTTACCCGGTGCTGGTCATTGCCATCATGTTCTTTTCATTTTCGTTCACCGACTTTATCGGCGGTAACGGCTTCCTTGCAGTTTATGTTTCTGCAGTCTATCTCGGCAACCAGTACCTTATGCATAAGAAAACTATTATGCAGGTCTTTGACGGACTTGCCTGGCTTATGCAGATCGTTCTTTTTCTTACTCTGGGACTGCTTGTCTTTCCAAGCCAGATCATCCCGGTGATCGGAACCGGACTACTTTTGTCTGCTTTTCTGATTCTGGTTGCTCGTCCTCTGGGCGTCTTTGCTTCATTATTGCCCTTCGGGCTCAAAATGAAGACAATAACATTCGTATCCTGGGTGGGCTTAAGGGGTGCCGTACCCATTGTGTTTGCAACTTATCCCCTTCTTGCGGGAATAGACAAATCGGGAATGATATTCAATCTGGTGTTTTTTATTTCACTCACATCGGTTTTGCTGCAGGGAACAACACTGAGCATCGTCGCAAGGTGGATCCGTGTAACAGTGCCCGAAAAGGCCAAGCAGAAAACACCACCTGAAATCGAGCTCTCGGATACAATGAAATCCGAACTGACAGAAATATACATAGATGAGGGAAATCCGGTAATCGGAAAAAGGATCCTTGAACTTGGATTTCCACGAGCAGCACTGATAGCGCTTATAAAAAGAAGCGGGAAGTATATTACTCCTAACGGATCGACAATCCTTGAAAGTGGTGATACCCTCGTAATAATAGCTGAAAATGCCGAGTCTTTGATGCTGGTGAACAAATGTCTTCTCCCCCTCCAGGAAGACAATGCATAAAAAGCACCTTTTAATCCCGTGGCAGCCCCTGGCGGCAGGGATTAGAACCAGTTGCCACATAAAACCGGCATGAAGATTGTTTTCACTTCAGAAGGTGGAAGTTAAACAATTCAGATAACTGAGCCGTTAATCCTGTAATTCCGGCCTCCGGGATCATAATTATCAAAACAGGGATATTCTGTTTTTAAGTTGGATATCTAAAGGATCTGAAAAGAAATGCTGAAAATTCTGATATCCGCATTGATATTTCTTGAATCAGCTGCTGCGATTTTTGGCCAGTTGTACCAGGCTAAGCCGGAAGTGAAATGGACCAGTCATTTTCAGACAACAGTAATAGCCCAGCAGCATCTTGCCTTCAAAGCTGCTTATTCGGGAGCCAACATCCTGGCCGATACATCAGAGCCAGCTGCTACAAGCCTGACAGCCACCTTGTTCCTTGGAAGAAAACTGTGGAAGGGAGCTGCAATTTATTTTAATCCGGAAGTAGCGGGAGGCAGGGGACTGAGCTCGGCCACAGGAGTCGCCGGAGGATTGAACGGAGAAACTTTCAGGGTAGGGAATCCTGAGCCCCAGGTCTATATCGCGAGGTTATACGTGACGCAATATATCCCCCTGGGGAATTCCACCGATGAAGAGATCGCAGATGGCCTGAATCAGGTTGAAGCCAGGATCCCTGAAAACCACCTGGCTATCACCTTGGGCAAATTCCCGGTTACCGACTTTTTCGATGACAACCTTTACAGCCAGGATCCCAGGACCCAGTTTTTAAACTGGTCCCTTATGGCAAACGGGGCATGGGATTATCCTGCAGATGCCCGCGGATATACTATGGGGCTGGTTATCGAAGCTGAGAAGAAAAAATGGAGAGTCAGGTTTTCAAGTGTTGCATTACCAAAGGTTGCCAACGGATCTCACCTGGAATACAGAATACCCGGGGCAAATTCAGAAACTCTCGAATTTCTTTACAGGTTCTCAATCAACAGGCGACCCGGAAATATCCGTACATTAATTTACAGTTCCTTTTACAGGGGACCATCGTATGCCGGCGGTATAAGGGCACTGAACCAAAATGATAAATTCCTGCTGGATGTATTTCGCGGATTGGCGGAAAACAAATCTTTTGGCGGTCGGAAATTCGGGTTTGGCATCAGTCTCGACCATGAATTGTCAGATAATGCAGGGCTTTTTTTCCGCGCAGGCTGGAACGATGGCAAATATTCATCCTGGAGCTTTACTGAAATTGACCGCACAATAAATGCTGGCGTATCGCTGAACGGAGTAATATGGAATCGGCCGGGAGATATACTTGGGATCGGCGCAGGATTGAATGGGATATCTCAAGATCACCGCAGTTTTCTGGAGAAGGGAGGTTACGGTTTTATTATAGGGGATGGCAGACTCAATTATGGATTGGAGCATATTGTTGAACTGTTCTATAATATCAGACTGAACAAATTTCTCTGGTTCACAGTCGATTACC
>JBAVOD010000280.1:0-2395 GCA_049691735.1 Bacteroidales bacterium | reverse complement strand
GGTTCATACCCCATCACTCCGGCAACGGGAATACTTGAAGAGCTTGCTGCCCGCAAAGACCTTGGCGTCAAAAGCCTTCAGGCTGAGGATGAGATTGCTGGGATTTGCACCTCGATAGGTGCAAGCTTCGCAGGACGGCTTGCGGTAACATCAACATCCGGCCCGGGGCTTTCGCTTAAATCAGAAGCTATCGGATTGGCGGTAATGACAGAGCTGCCTCTTGTAATCGTTGATGTTCAGAGAGGCGGACCTTCAACAGGATTACCAACCAAGACCGAGCAGGCCGACCTGTTGCAGGCAATTTATGGCCGCAATGGTGAATGCCCTGTTGTTGTTATGGCTGCAAGCACGCCTTCAAATTGCTTCAACTTTGCATTTGAAGCTGCAAAAATCGCAGTTGAACATATGACTCCGGTAATTCTTATGACAGACGGCTACCTGGCAAACGGGTCGGAACCCTGGAAAATCCCGTCAATGAAGGAGCTGCCTCCGATAACACCACCATATGCAGGCCGGCAGGATATTCCTTTTCTTCCGTACAAACGTGACGATAAGACGCTTGCCCGGAAATGGGCTATCCCCGGTACCCCCGGTCTTGAACACCGCATAGGCGGACTTGAGAAAACTATCAGTGGCACTGTTTCATACATTCCCGAGAACCACGAACGGATGATCCGCCTCAGGGAAGAAAAAATAAACAAGGTGGCAGAATTTATTCCTGAGCTTGCGGTTTACGGTGAGGGATCGGGCGACCTGCTGGTTGTCGGTTGGGGCGGATCATATGGCTACCTTGTGACAGCAGTTATGGAACTGCAATCGGAAGGATACAGCGTGAGCCTTGCAAATTTCAATTATATCAACCCCCTGCCCGGGAATACATCAAAAGTATTCGCCGGATTTAAAAAGATAGTGGTGTGCGAGCTAAACCTTGGCCAGTTTGCAAATTATCTGAGGATAAAACATCCGGAATACAGGTATGAGCAGATCAATAAGGTACAGGGATTACCATTCACTGTCGCGGAATTAAAGGACAAATGTATTAAAATACTGGAGGACAAGTAAATGGAGGAATCAGACATAATTCAGGTAACTCCCAGGGATTTTAAAAGTGACCAGGAGATCAGGTGGTGCCCCGGTTGCGGCGATCATGCGGTACTGAGCGCAGTGCAGAAGGCACTTCCCGAGCTCGGTATTTCCAGAGAGAAGTTTGCATTCATCTCCGGAATAGGATGCTCATCGAGGTTCCCGTATTATATGGCCACTTATGGATTCCATGGTATCCATGGCCGCGCATCTGCCATTGCGACCGGTGTCAAGACAGCAAACCCCGATCTGTCGGTCTGGCAGATAACCGGCGACGGTGACGCCCTGGCAATAGGTGGCAATCATTTTATACATGTGGTGCGCCGTAACGTCGATATTAATATTATTCTCTTCAATAATGAGATATACGGCCTCACAAAGGGCCAGTACTCACCTACATCAGTTAAAGGCACGAAAACCAAGACATCACCTTTCGGTACTGTCGAAGAACCATTTTCTGTCGGGGAGCTTGTGATAGGCGCCAGGGGGAAATTCTTTGCAAGAACAGTCGATTCGAACATTACACTTTCAACCCAGATATATATCGAGGCTGGCAGGCATAAAGGGACCTCAGTCATTGAGGTTCTTCAGAACTGCGTGATATTCAACGACGGAATCCATGATACAATCGCCGGAAGGGAAGTCAGGGACGACAGGACGATTATATTAAAGCATGGCGAACCCATGATCTTTGGCAGAGGGAACGACAAGGGCCTTATACTTGACGGACTCAAGCTCAGGGTTGTAAGACTCGGCGAAAACGGCATCAGCGAAAAGAACCTTCTTGTTCATGATGCACATGAGCCGAATCCCGGTATCCAGTATATGCTTGCAAACATGCAATACCCCGAATACCCTGTCGCACTGGGAGTAATAAGGGCGGTCGCGGGTCCAACTTACGAAGACGACGTCCGACAGCAGATTGATGAAGTCAGAAAGAGTTCACCGGTAAAATGCATGGACGACCTTCTGAACAGCGGTTCAGTCTGGACTGTTGAGTAACAACTGTCTTAAAAGAGCTACCCCTGGGTTCACCCCTAAATCCCCTACCTTGCTCCGCCGTTGCGGCTACGCGCCGCGCCGTCGGCAAGCCTTTGGCGGCCGATGGAAGGCGAAGAAGGGCTGTTTTGTTAACCTTGTTACTGGTAGCAAAGCCCATCCATTTTTTTCCTACCCATCCATGCTCGGGTAATAGAGGCAATTAATGATAGAGCTTATACCGCAAACAGGATGGATGCCTGTGGCATCGAAGTCCAATATCCATGGTCACATCCATGGTAAAGGGCTGGTGGATTCTTTCAACCCCGGAGTG
>JBAVOD010000279.1:0-8047 GCA_049691735.1 Bacteroidales bacterium | reverse complement strand
AAATTGCTGATATTGAATACACCCGGGGTGCCCAGATGATAAGAAGCGAAAACACTTTCCTGGTCGGTTACGTTATATTTGACAAGCAGGAAAACAGAGCGGAAGTTGATGTTGTGCATGATGCTGACAGGATCATAAAACAGAATATCGCTTCGGGCAAAATAACAATGCCTGCCGCAGTAACTTACCAGTTTGCAGGAAATTACGAACAGCAGGTAAGGGCAACTAAACGGCTCGCGGTTGTGATCCCGATCAGCCTGATCCTGATCTTCATGTTGCTCTACTTCCAGTTTAAGACGGTCACCGCTTCCTTTATCCACTTTTCGGGGGTATTCGTGGCATTCGCCGGTGGTTTTATTATGTTGTGGCTATATGGTCAATCGTGGTTCCTTAATTTTTCTTTGGCAGGGGTCAACATGCGCGATCTTTTCCAGATGCATACAATAAACTTAAGTGTGGCAGTCTGGGTTGGTTTCATCGCTCTGTTTGGCATCGCGACCAACGATGGTGTCATAATGGGGACATATATACATCAGGTATTTGAGGAGCGGCATCCGGCAACTGTCGATGAGGTCAGGGAGGCTGTCGTCACAGCAGGGAAGAAAAGGGTGCGCCCCGCAATGATGACAACTGCGGTAGCGGTCATCGCCCTTCTGCCTGTACTTACGTCAACCGGGAAAGGTGCCGATATTATGGTTCCGATGGCAATACCCATGTTCGGCGGAATGATAATCCAGGTTATGACAATTTTTGTAGTGCCTCTTTTTCAGTCAATATGGCGCGAAGGTCAGATAAAAACTCTCCGGCGCCAACATAATGTCGAATCAATAAATAACATTAACAATGGTCAAGTTATTTAAGTATCTTTTTGTCGCAGCCCTGCTGATCATATTTTCAGGATCTGAAACTTTAACGGGCCAGGATCATTCAGCGGATTCCCTTTATTATTATCTCACCCTGGCAGCAAGGCAGAACCCTGCTGTACTTCAAAAGTTTTCAGAATACAATGCGGCTTTACAGAGGGTACCCCAGGTCGGTGCCTTGCCTGATCCGGAACTGACAGTCGGGGTGTTTGTCAAGCCAATGGAACTGGTCATGGGTAACCAGGTGGCAGATCTCAAACTGATGCAGATGTTTCCCTGGTTCGGCACCCTGAAATCGGCAAAAGACGAGATGAGTCTTATGGCAAAGGCAAAATACGAGTCGTTCCGCGAGGCCAGGCTCCAGGTCTATTACGACGTTCAGGCTGCATGGAATGAGCTCTACATGCTGAAAAAGGATCTTGAGATCTCCGATAAGAACCTTCAGATTCTGAATATAATTGAACAACTTGCAATTGTCAGGTTCCGGACTCCCGCGACAGGCGGGGGCACCTCATCAAATACCCAGCCTGCCGGCCGGTCAAATATACAGGGAGGACAGAACACAAATCAGCAATCATCGGGAATGACCGGAATGCAGGGTGGTCAGGCAGGAGCTAATCGACAGGGACAGATTTCCTCCGGGGGTTCAATGCAGAGCAATGCAATGGGTGGTTCGGGCGAAGGACTCGGGCTTGTGGACCTTTACCGCATACAGATAGAGATAGGTAACCTCAAAAATGACACAGCACTGCTGAGAGACCGGGAAAGGAGCATGATGGCAAAATTCAACAGCTACCTTAACCGCCCGTCCCTGTTCCCCGTAACAGTTGCAGATACCTTAAAGGCAGACACCCTGAATTTACCCCTTGCTGCCGTTAATGACAGCATGCTCACAAATAATCCGATGCTGAAGATGCTCACGTATGAGAAGCAGTCTGCAGAGGCAAAGAAAAAAATGGTGACCCGCATGGGTTACCCAATGGTCGGACTGGGAGTAGATTATTCGGTCATAAGCAAATTTAATGTGGCGAATTTTCCAATGAACGGGAAGGACATGATAATGCCAATGGTTTCGGCAACCATACCAATTTACCGGAAAAAGTACAGGGCAATGCAGAATGAGGCTGACCTGATTGCTCAATCCACAGGCCAGAATTACACTGCCACTGCAAACAATCTGCAGGCTGATTATTACCAGGCAATCGAGCAGTTCAGGGATGCCAACAGGCGGATATCACTCTATTCAGGTCAATATCTGCTCGCGAAAAAATCGCTTGACATAAAGCTGGCGAGCTTCTCAGCGGGCAGCAGCAATCTGACAGATGTCCTGATTATCAGGCAACAGACGCTCGATTATGAATTAAGCAAGGCCAAGGCAGTAATTGACTGTAACACTTCAATAGCCCGGTTGAAGCAGCTAATGGCAACATTTTGAAATAAATGAATTTAAAATTAAAGATGAAGAAAATATTATCAAACACGTATATCAGATACTCAATGCTGATCATCCTTGGCGTTTTCGCCGGACGGCTGTTCTTCCACGGTCCGCGGGAATATGCAGTCAAACAGTTGTCAACAGAACAGAAAAGCAATACCATATGGACATGTGCCATGCATCCCCAGATACGCATGGATCATCCGGGCAAATGCCCGATCTGCGGGATGGATCTGATCCCTCTTAACCAGCAGACTGCTGACGAAAGTGAACCGGGAGCGGTGCATTTAACCAGGGAAGCAGCAGACCTGGCATACGTGCAGACATCCATTGCGACCGTTCAGAAACCTTTAAAGGAAGTGAGGCTGTATGGCAAGGTTCAGCCTGACGAACGGTCGATCCAGAGTCAGACAGCACACATGCCCGGCAGAATAGAAAAGCTGATGGTTAACTTTACAGGTGAAACTGTTCATAAGGGTCAGCCGCTTGCAGTAATATTTTCGCCCGAGCTTATTACTGCCCGGCAGGAATTGCTGGAAGCGGCAAAAATGAAGAATACTCAGCCGGAGATTTACGGGGCAGCCAAAGATAAGCTGCGTCAATGGAAGATTACCGATGCCCAGATTTCTGAAATTGAAAATTCGGCAGAAGTGCCCGACAATTTCGAGATCCTTTCAAACACCAATGGGGTAATCATTGACCGCCGTGTCAGTTATGGAGATCACGTTGATCAGGGTACTGTACTTTTTGATGTTGCCAATCTCTCGGATGTCTGGGTAATGTTCGATGCATACGAAAGCGATCTGTCTTTTCTCAGGACGGGTGACAAGCTCTCCTTTACGGTCCAGGCTCTTCCCGGATCAGTATTCACCGGTACTATAACATTCATCGATCCGGTTATAGATCCGGTTACCAGGGTTGCCAGGGTAAGAGTGGAAATAGGTAACAGCAACGGAAGACTTAAACCTGAAATGTTCGCAACAGGGATTGTGATGTCTGACCTTAACCAGTACCGCAACAAGATTGTAGTCCCCCGGTCGGCAGTTTTATGGACGGGGACCCGCTCGATTGTTTATGTAAAGCAACCCGGAACTGAACCAGTGTTCAAAATGAGGGAAATTGAACTTGGACCATCACTTGGTAACAGTTATGTAGTAATAGGCGGACTTAATGCCGGAGAGGAAATAGTAACCAACGGAACCTTCAGCGTGGATGCTTCTGCAGAGCTCCAGGGAAAGCCCAGCATGATGAATCCTGAGGGTGGTGAAATGAACACAATGCCCGGAATGAATATGCCGGCGAAGGGCACAAAGGAAAATAATACAGCGGTAACCATGCCCGGAATGGAAATGCGTTAAAACAAATCAGGTCAGGATTAAACAAAAGAGCCTTAAAAATCATTATTGTTGAAAAGAGATGCCGGCAAGCGGTATAATCAAAAAAGAACAGTAATGACAATGAAGCGGAAAAAGAAAATCCTGATCGCGGTAGCCGTAATAATCGTTGCTATCCAGTTTTTCCAGCCTGCAAGAAAAACCTTTCTGCCGGCACAGGAAAATGCTATTTCGAATGCAGTTTATGTCCCGGAAAATGTGCAGGTGCTTTTAAGGGGAGCCTGTTACGACTGTCACAGCGACAACACAATCTACCCGTGGTACTATAGGGTCCAGCCGGTCGGATGGTTTCTGGCCTATCACATCAGGACTGCCAGGGGGGCAATGAATTTCAGCGAATTTGGCAAATATGATTCCAGAAGGCAAATGAACAAGCTTGAAGGTATCGATGAGGAGCTCAGGGATAACGGGATGCCTTTGCTTTCGTACAGGCTGATGCATAAAAAAGCAAGGCTCACCAAAGGCGATAAGAAGCTTATCATGGACTGGTCGCGGGCGGCCCAGGACAGCCTTATCTCAAAGCGTGATTCTGCACTCCCTCAAAAATAAAGCCGTAAAAGTTTTGTTGTGCAGGGCATTTGATCAGGGGAACAATAACAGCTGGATATCGCCTGTATCTTCCGATTCAAGATTCGACACACTTAACCCCAGAAGCCTTATTCTTTTGCCCTCAAGGTCAAGGGATTTACGGATCTCAGTAACTTCCCTGTGAAGTGTATTGAAATCGCGGAGATAATTCTGAAGCGTTTTGCTTCGGGTGATCTGGGTGAAATCAGAAAACTTGATTTTCATTGTGATCGTCCTGCCGGTAGTTTCTGCCTGGAGAAGCCTCTCCATAAGCTCCTTTTCTATCTGGTAGAGTTCTGCAATTATTTCGAACCGTGTGGTGAGATCCTTGTCGTAGGTTAATTCGGTACCTACCGATTTGCGTTCCGAATCCGTTTCCACGGGCCTGTCGTCTTTTCCCCTCACAATATCATAATAGAATTTCCCTGTCTTTCCGAAATTCCTTATAAGGAACAAAAGATCCTGCTGTCTGAGATCCGAACCATTATGAATACCGAGTCTGTGCATCTTTTCCGCAGTGACGCGGCCGATACCATAGAACTTTTCGACAGGCAGTGTTTCAATGAATTTTTCAGCCTTTTCCGGCGGGATAACGAACAGCCCGTCGGGTTTCTTAATTTCGGAAGCAATTTTTGCCAGAAATTTATTGAATGAAATTCCGGCTGAAGCTGTAAGTCCCGTCCTCTTTTTTATTTCCTCTTTTATCTCGCCGGCAATCAATGTAGCCGAGGAGATGTTTTTTCTGTTGACCGTAACATCAAGAAAAGCCTCATCTATTGATAGAGGTTCGACAAGAGAGGTATACTCCCTGAATATCTCAAATACAATGTCAGAAATCTCATTGTATCTTTCAAACCTGTGCTTAACAAAGATAAGTTCAGGGCAAATGCGTTTGGCGGTGACTGAAGGCATTGCGGAGTGGACCCCGTACTTTCTAGCTTCATAACTTGCTGCTGCCACAACGTGTCTTTCGCCACTTCCGCCGACTGCAACCGGTTTTCCTCTCAGTTCGGGATTATCAAGTTGCTCGACCGATGCAAAAAATGCATCCATGTCGATATGAACTATTTTGCGCAATTCAGGCATAGATGAAAATAAAAAAGCCGGTACAAAAATACCGGCTTTCAATTTAATCAATAAATTTCAATAGCTCTCCCGTTCAACATAATGAGTATGCAGGAGTTCATGTGATTTATGGCTATTCGGGTTACCTAAAAACTCCTTATAGATCGAAATGACATCAGGATTCTCGTGAGATTTTCTGAGCACCATTTGTTCATCCTCAGAATAGATTGCTTTCATCCGCTTCTTCCTGATTTCCATACTTGTCGGGATTGGCTGGCCGCCGCCGCCGATGCATCCGCCGGGGCAGGCCATTATCTCTACGAAATGGTAAGGTGAATTACCGTTCCGGACCTCAGCCATGAGCTTGTTTGCATTTAGCAGCCCGTGGGCAATTGCTACCTTAAGTTCAACACCTTCGAGGAACTTCCAGTCATTTACGCACCCTTCAATTTTAATAGTGGCTTCCTTGACTCCTTCCATTCCCCGGGCGGCAGTAATATTCAGATTGGCGAACGGCACCTCGCGTCCGGTGACAATTTCATATGCTGTACGAAGGGCTGCTTCCATTACACCGCCGGTAGCGCCGAAAATAACTGCCGCCCCCGTCGATTCACCCATTATCGAATCATAATGAGCAGGTTCGAGATTCCTGAAATCAATGCCTGCCTGTTTGATCATTACCGCAAGCTCACGGGTAGTGAGTACATAATCAATATCCTTGAACCCGCTCGCTCTCATTTCAGGCCTGTCAGCTTCATATTTCTTCGCAGTGCAGGGCATTATTGAAACCGATACTATTTTTGACGGATCGAGATTCCTTTTCTTTGCATAGAAGGTTTTTGCAAGAGCTCCGAACATCTGCTGAGGTGATTTGCATGTCGAGAGGTTACCGAGAAATTCCGGATATTTGTGTTCAATGAACTTTATCCATCCCGGTGAACATGATGTAAACATCGGAAAGTGCGAATCGGGATCACCATCGACAAGTGCTTTTTTAAGTCTGGTGAGAAGTTCGGTCCCTTCTTCCATAATGGTAAGGTCGGCACTGAAATCTGTATCCAGTACGGAATCGAAGCCTAGCTGCCTGAGTGCATTTACCATTTTGCCGGTAACCCTTTCGCCGGGATCATAACCCAGATCTTCTCCAAGGGCAACCCTGACAGCAGGAGCAGTCTGGACGACCACATGCTTGTCGGGATCATATATTGCATCCCAAACGTAATCGATATATGTCTTTTCAACGAGGGCTCCTGTAGGGCAGCGGTTAACACACTGACCGCAGTTTGTGCAGACCACGTGGCTCATGGGCCTGTCGAGGAACGAAGATATTTTCTGGTGAGAACCCTTGTTTGCCACGGCTATGGCCGAGATAAACTGCAGTTCGGAACATGTTCTGACGCATCTCTGGCAGTGGATGCACTTACTGTCGTCCTTGATGAAAGAAGGTGAGGATCTGTCGATATGATGCGGATGATCTTCCACCAGGTCGAGGAAAATGGTATCGCCAAATGCGAATTCGTTCGCAAGTGCCTGAAGTTCGCATTTCTGGTTCTTATAGCATTTAGTGCAATCGGACCTGTGCTCTGAAAGGAGCAGCTCTACAATATGCTTTCTGGCGTTCCTGACCTTCAGGCTGTTAGTATGTATATCCATCCCATCCGATACCGGTGTTGCACAGGATGCAATGAGGGTACGTGCGCCCCGTTGCTCAACGAGACATACCCTGCAGTTACCTGCAACGCAAAGATCGGGGTGATTGCAGAGTGTCGGTATGTTGAAATTTAGTTTTTTAGCAGCCTCCAGGACAGTTGTCCCTGCCGGTACCGATACTTTCTGATCGTTTATTGTAAGGTTTATCATAATTTCCTGAGTTTCATTTAATAAATTAGTAGATAATCTCTTCCCTGAAGTTTTCGACAATGGTCCTGAATGCATTACCTACCGATTGGCCGAGGCCGCATTTGGATGCAATCTTCATTGTCTCGGCGAGTTTAACAAGTTCATTAAGGTATATGGATTTTGCTTCGCCCTTTTTCACTTTTTCGATACCTTTAAGAAGCTGCTGGCATCCTACCCTGCAGGGTGTGCATTGACCACATGATTCTTCAGCAAAGAAATCAAGGTAATTATGAAGTACATTGTACATTGAGCGCGAACTGTTGAAAAGCTTCATTGATCCACCCGTTGGTACCCCTTCGAAACCTATTATTGTGTCATTGAATTTCTTACGCGGAACACAGAATCCCGAGGCTCCACCTACCTGCACTGCTTTTGTATCTCCGTCGCCGAATTCATTGACAAACTCCTGTACAGTCATGCCAAGCTCCAGTTCGAAGATCCCCGGTGTGGGGGTATCGCCTGAGATCGAAAAGACCTTAGAGCCCCGCGAGTCTTTGGTTCCCAGCTGATTATAAGACTGAGCCCCGTGCATCAGGATCATCATGACAGTAACCAGGGTTTCAACATTATTGATTGCCGTCGGCTTGTAGAAAACTCCTGACGTGGTCGGGTACGGGGGTTTGTTCCTGGGTTCTCCGCGGTCGCCCTGAATTGATTCGAAAAGAGCACTTTCCTCACCGCATATATAAGCGCCGCTTCCCATACGGAATCGTATTCTGAAGTCATAGCCCAATTCATCTATCATCTTATGGAAGGCTTCAAGCTCGATCATAAGCTTTGGCAGTAGGAATTTATATTCACCCCTCAGGTAAATTATTCCCTCC
>JBAVOD010000278.1:0-7418 GCA_049691735.1 Bacteroidales bacterium | reverse complement strand
GCTTTGCTCTTAACCCGAATTGTGCTGTTGGATTTATATTTTGTTTTTGACGCCATTTCCCGGAATTTAAAAACAATTACTTCAAAATAGTTATTTACCGGTTGGCAGTGATTGTAAAGATGGGGCTTGATGGTTGAAATCCGGGACTTATTGTTAAAAGATAAGGAATAATGATCAGAACTTTTTCGGCAAAATTTCCGGAATGGAAAGAGTTGCTGCGGAGAAAAGCCTCCGAAATATTCCGTATTTATTCAGTTCCCCGATGGTTGCTGTTCATCCACGATAATTTGGTCGTATTTGTATCTTTCCTCCTTGCTTACCTGCTAAGATATAATTTTGTGCTTCACGATGTGCTCCTGAGTCAGGCAGTCATCCATGGGATCATAGCTTCAGTTGTATATGCTTCATTCATGATCCTGTTCAGGTCTTATGCCGGACTGATCAGGCATACCACACTTACAGATGTATCGCTGGTTATCGTTTCCAATACTTCTGCGGCAATTGCGCTGATAATAATATCCATGACCGGCAGACAGCTGAGCATCGAACATTATATTGCGATCCCATATTCAATAATACTTATACACTACGTTCTGGTGTCAGTGGAGCTGTTTATCATGAGGATCTCGGTAAAATTGTTTTTCAGGTTCGCAACCAGCTCAATGAACCAGATTACCAAGAATGTCCTGATATACGGTGCAGGTGAAATGGGCTTTGTGGTAAAACGGGTGATGCTCAGTGACCCCAGGGGCGGATTTGTGATATCGGGATTTATTGATGACAACAGGCAGCTCCAGGGGAAGAAGATAAACGGGATCCACGTATATGGCCCTGAGATACTCACTCCTGATTTCGTTTCAAAACGCAGGATAAAAACTCTCATAATTGCAATACGGGGCATATTGCCGGCTAAAAAAAGCCAGATAATCAGCAAGGCCATGGATTCAAACCTCGAGATACTTGAGACCCCTGCCATAGAGCTGTGGCTTAATGGCAGGCTTGAATTACGTCAGCTTAAAAAAGTGAAACTTGAGGATCTGCTTGGAAGGGATCCGATTAGGCTGAACATGGAGATCATCAGGAAAGGGCTTGCGGGTAAAACAATCCTTGTTACTGGTGCAGCAGGATCGATCGGATCGGAAATAGTGCGACAGCTTACCCGGTTTTCAACACAAATGATCATCCTTGTCGATCAGGCCGAAACGCCGATATTCCACATTGAAAATGAGCTTCGCAGGAATCACGGCCATACAAAATTCAAATCAAGGATTGCTGATATTACCAATATCGACAAGATGGAGTCGGTCTTCAGTGAATTTAAGCCGGAGATTGTTTTCCATGCCGCGGCATACAAGCATGTCCCCCTCATGGAGGAAAACCCTCATGAAGCATTCCGTACTAATATTGGCGGCACAAAGATACTCACGGACCTTGCCGTTAAATACGGCGTCAGGAAGTTCGTAATGATCTCAAGCGACAAATCAGTGAATCCCACAAATGTCATGGGTGCTTCCAAACGGGCATGTGAGATAGTTGTACAGTGGAAATCGATGCGGGAGGGATTAAAGACGCAGTTTGTCATAACAAGATTTGGCAATGTTCTGGGTTCCAACGGATCTGTGATTCCTTTGTTCCGGAAGCAGATTGAGGATGGTGGGCCGGTTACGGTCACTCACCCGGATATAACAAGATATTTCATGACAATTCCCGAGGCGTGCCAGCTTGTACTTGAGGCAGGATTTATGGGGAAAGGGGGTGAGATATTTGTATTCGACATGGGGAAACCTGTTAAGATCGTTGATCTTGCAACAAATATGATAAGACTTTCAGGGCTTGAACCCGGTAAAGACATAAAAATACAATTTACAGGTCTCCGTCCGGGTGAAAAGCTTTACGAGGAGCTTCTGTCCGACAAGGAACTCATCCTGCCAACGCATCATGAAAAGATCAAGATAGCTACTATCGAGAAACGCGATTATACCGACGAAATCCTTAAGATCAATTCAGCCCTCGACGACATTTACAGCCTGACAGAAACCGAGGTGATAGAACTCTTCAGGGAAATTGTCCCCGAGTACAGGATCCTTAAGGATATCTTCAACGGAAAAACGAAGAAGAAACCTGCCGGCAGAAGCTTACAGGGGATAAAGAAGACCCATGCTCCGAACTAACCTTTGGTAAGTTGTTCCCGGATGGAATGGAGAGGCAAAAAGGCTTCAATGAAGCTGTGTTTTGATTTGCCGGGCATGGGTCTTGAAATTTATCTTTAATTGCTGACATCAGCGAATATCCCAGAATATCTTTGTTGAGACCAGATCTCCCCCGATGGCAGCTGAAGCGGCGGTATAATTATCAAGGTTCAGATTGTCTTCATTGTAAGGGAAAGGCATTCTCAGCGGTATATCGGCAGCAGTTTTATTTTTCGGGATATTGAGCGCCGGTGAATCAAACCTGCGCAATTCAGCCCAGGCTTCCAGACCTCTGTTGTACAATGCAATCCATTTCTGAAGGCCGATCTTTTTCATGAAATCACCTGCGGTACTGCCGGTGTTATAACCGATCTCCGGCCCGGCAAGGTACAAAGCAGCCTCACCGGCCGTTCCGCCCCATGCAAGTATGCTCTGACGAATGGCTTCGTTGTAGTGCGATTCCGCAGTGCCATTTCCGATATCATAACCCCTGGCTGCAGCCTCCGAAAGCAGGAACTCGGCTTCAACATAATCCATGAGAACAGCCGGATAGGTTGGTTCCAGCATCTGAGGCGAGAATGCTGAGCACTCTTCATATACATTCGAATAACCATACTTCCCCCCGATGTATTCACCGTCAAGTGATGTAAAATAGTACTGTCTCCGTGGATCATTCAGTGCGTTCATTGTATCAACAATGGTATTTGCTGCCACAAAATCGGTCCGGCCCTGCTCAACCATATTCAGGTAGATCGAGTTTACATGTGGCGTAATGCCGATATATTCAAGTGAAGCCGACTGCGACTGATCAGTAAATATTCCTCTTGAAATTGCTTCCTCCGCAGCAGTCCTGGATAGAGCCGGGTTTTTGTCAGCCAGCCGCATTGCCAGGCGAAGCTGAAGCGAGTTCGCAAACCTGGACCAGGAACCGACATCGCCGTTAAACATGACATCAGCCTGGCCCATGCCTGCATATCCGTTATCAAGGGTAATTGCGTCATTTTTTAATCTGGCCAGAAGATCATTGTAGATAGTTTCAGCATCATCGTATGCGGGTGATGGATTTTCCCTTCCCTGAAGAGCTTCGGAGTACGGCACATTCCCATTGACGTCGACCAGCACATGATATGCGTATACTTCAAGTATATCAATGACCGCCTTCCTGTTGGCTTTAACCTTATCTGATATTCCCTCGTCGAGGTCGTTCAACCTTTTCGCCTCCCTGAAATCAAGCAGGGCATCACGGTACAGACTCTGCCACATTGCGTCAGGCAACCCCCTGTCGTAAAAGTTGTACTGGCTCTCGCCAAAATAGGTCGTCTGCGCATTATACTGGGCCAGGAGTCGCGATATGTTATAATTCTGGTCAAGACTGTTGATCTGCTCGACGAGCTGGATTTCGGCCATGGTAAAAACAGCCGTTCCCGGGACAACCGTGGCCATTTTCGGATTCACATTATCGGGGAGTTCGCATGAAAAGAGTCCCGCGATCATGGATAGCACTATTATATATTTTAATTGTTTCATGGGATTGTATTATTATGTGTTTGTTAAAATGCAATTCTGAGGTCGATACCGTATGTGCGGGCTGTCGGATAGGCGCCATCCTCAATTCCCTGCTGGTTGCCTGCACTTGTTGCCGCCTCGGGATCAAAATGATAGGTATTCTTTTTAATGATCCACATATTACGGCCCACCAGTGCAACAGATGCACTTTTAATAAAGGTCTTTGAAAAAACCGAACCTGGCAGAGAGTAGGAGAGTGCTACTTCACGCAATTTGATGTAGGATGCATCGAAGATATATCTTGCAGTTGGCGAACGGTCATAGTCATAAGCGGTGGCCCACTCATTACACTCCACATAGGTGGTGTTTGGCAATCCGTCCTCATATACCGTATTCCGGAAAAGTATGCCTCCGCCCTGGCTGACGGGATCCCGCTTTGGTTTCCCCTTATCGTTCAGCCCGGCAGTCTCTTCATAGAGTCCGGTTGACCAGCCGTGTTTTGTGCTTACCGAATAGATGTCACCGCCCTTCTGGATATCGATCAGGCCGCTTAATGTAAATCCCTTGAACCTGAAAGCGTTTTTAATCCCTGCATTCCAGTCAGGATTTATGTTACCGATGACTTCTTCATTGGGACTCTTGAGATAGAATCCATCGGTTCCGACAACTTGCTTTCCTTCGTTGTATACGAAGTTCGTACCTACAATAGCACCGTAGGCTTCTCCCACACGGGCATTTATTGAAACATCCCAGGCTCCGAACAGCAGAATATTGTCAATACCTCCGCCAAGACTGACTACTTTATTCCTGTTCCTGAACCAGTTCAGGTCAACGGTCCATGAAAAGTCCTTCCTCCTTACCGGTTCCGCGTTCAGGGAAAGTTCAATTCCCGTGTTCCTGATTTCGCCTGCATTGATGTACATTGCACTGTAACCGGAGCCCCTTGAGACTTCGATCGGTATTATCTGATCAAAAGTGTTGTTCCTGTATATCGAGACATCAAATCCCAATCGCTCTCTGAAGAAGCGGGCCTCAAGGCCGGCTTCAACACTTTTTGTCCTCTCGGGCCGCAGGTAGGGATTATACAAAGCCGGCCGCAGGTCAGGATTATAGAAATTATTCTGCAGAGAGAACAATACCATGCTTCCCCATGGCCTTCCGCTTATGTAGTTGGGACTGGTATTGTAGGCAGGGGCATCGGCTCCTACTTCAGCATAATTCAGCCGTAACTTCAGGAAGGAAAGAAAATTCAGATCTTTTACCCCTGGCAGCTGCGACAGTATGTAACTTGTCGACACCGAAGGATAGAAATAGGAATTGTTCCCCTTTGGCAAGGTCGATGAAACATCATACCTCGAAGTCAGGTCGAGATAGAAAAACCTTTTGTATCCCACAGAGAAGTTGGCGTACGCGCTGTTTATCCTCTGCAGCACTTCAGCCTCTTCGGTAAAGACCGGCGCTGCTGAGTTGTTAAGGGCAAAATAATGCGGTATCAGGAGGCCTCCTTCGGTGCTCGATAATGTCGACCTTACAGTATTTGATCTTGTGCTGCCGCCGGCCAGTCCGTTAAGCGAAAAATTGTCGAACTCTTTCTGAAAGCGGAACATGGCATCGGCATTGAATTCGTCGAATGTCCTGACATATTTGGTGTAGTCAGGTACATTCCCTGCTGAACAGCTTGAAATAGCTATCCGTCTTTCCTGGTACTCGGAATAATAGTCGTTCGCAATCCTTCCATCAATCGTTGCCCAGCCGGTAAGCCGGTAACTTAGCTTTGCATACCCGTAAAACCGGTCCCTTCCGTCGTTATTGTAATTTTCGTAACGTACCCAGTTGGGATTATTGGCGTAAAAGACCCTGGGAAGCGAGCTGGCAGTGGGGACGGACTTGTAATTCCAGCTCCTCTGGGTACCGTCAACCGGTGATTTATAATTATCAAGGAGATGCTGTATATCGACATTTGTCTGGAACCATTGGGAGAAAACCTGCATCGGGTTCTGATCATCATATCCCGTGCCGTACCTTCCGACAGACTTCACGTTAATATAGCTTCCGTTTGCTTCGATAGTAAGCTTTTTTGACAAATCGTACGATCCCGTAAAGGTGATCGTGTTACGTTTGATCGAACTGTTGGCCAGGAGCCCTTTTTCATCCATATTGGTATACGACAGCCTGAAGGTCCCCAGGTCATTGCCTCCATCAAATGCAATGTTGTTGGTGACTTTCACGCCCGTTTTGAACAGCGATTCAATGCTGTGTTCGGGGAAAACCCAGGGAGTTGCCACACCGTAATTGGACGCAAGAGGGTCAAGAGCTTCCCACTGTACCACCATAAGGGAAGGATCAAATTTTGCACCCCATGAGGCATCATCTGCGGTAGGTACCACCAGTTCCTGGGTACCGTCACCATCAAGGTCCCTGAGAATGAAGTAACCGCTTTCATCAGAAAAATAGGGTCCGTAGGCTCCGCCGTACTCCTTCTGGTATTTTGGCAAAGTGGCAGGATCAACCTTGCTCATTACAATGCTTGAATTCAGAGTGATACCCAGGCCTTTATTTCTGACCCCTTTTTTCGTAGTTACAAGCACCACGCCATTTGCTGCACGTGATCCGTAAAGGGCACTGGCTGCTGCTCCTTTCAGGACGGAGATCGATTCGATGTCATCAGGATTAATATCCATCGCTGCATTGCCGTAATCATAACCTCCTCCGCCAATTTTCTGCGTTTCGGTGTTGGTTATGCTGTTGTCGACAGGAATGCCGTCAACCACAAACAAAGCCTGGTTGTTGCCCAGAATGGATGCATTTCCCCTGATAACGATGTTTGCAGAGCCCCCCATGGTGTTTGGTTGTTTGACCGAGACTCCCGATACCTTGCCCGACATCGATGAGACAAAATTTGTTTCCCTGGCCGTGTTAAGCTCATTGCCCCCGATCTGCTGGACCGAGTACCCCAGGCTTTTCTTTTCGCGCGAGATGCCCAGGGCCGTCACAACCACTTCGTCCAGACCTTTGACCTCAGGAACCAGTGTGATGTTGATTACTTTACGCCCTGCGATCTGAACTTCCTGGGTCGTCATGCCGATATATGAAAATATTAGCGTAGTGGCATCCGACGGAACTGTAAGCGTATATTTACCATTAAGGTCAGTAGTTATACCAGTGGTTGTGCCCTTAACCGAAACCGACACTCCGGGCAAGGCTCCCTCTTCCTCAACCGAAGAGACAACCGTCCCTGAGATGGTTATTGTCTGGGCATTAACCGCTGGCGCGGAGAATACACCAAACAGTGCAATTAAAAAAATCAGTTTTTTCATAAGCATCAGAGTTAGTCTTTAATAAAATCGAAAATATGTTATATAACATAATTACCTATGAAAGCTGCCTGAACAGTTTCTGTGTACTGTTCTGTTTTTCTCCGGATTGAAATTTATTCGGAACTTTACAGTGCAATTTTGGACATTTAAAAACCACGGGAAAAGGCGGACTTAACATTTGGCAGGTTTGAGTCGACAACCGGTTGATAACCGGCAACTTTTTGTCACGGAGGATTTATATTTTTAAGCAGGAAGAGCTATATCTGTAATTTCTCTTAAGAAAATGCAGTCGGGGCACATATGAACAATACTGTTGGGATTGCGTTCTAGTCTGAAAATTGATTCTGATTGTTCTTCAACGACATATGGACTGAAAACATAATGAAGCAACAGGAGAGTTCTCTTA
>JBAVOD010000277.1:0-3876 GCA_049691735.1 Bacteroidales bacterium | reverse complement strand
TGACCGGTCTTTGGGTCTCTTCCTTCGAGAGTGTACCAGAATATCTGACCAAGGGCAGTAGCATCAGGTCCCAGAGCCGGTTGCACTCCCGAGGGTAAAGTACCTGCAGGAAGTGAATTCAGCTTTTCAAGGATTCTAGACCTGCTCCAGTAAAAATCAATTGCGTCATTAAAAATTATATATACGAAAGACATTCCGAACATTGAGGTGCTTCTCAGGGTCTTTACTCCGGGAATCCCAAGCAGTGCTGTAGTAAGGGGGTAAGTGATCTGATCCTCGATATCCCTGGGCGACCGGCCCATCCATTCAGTAGCTACGATCTGCTGGTTATCGCCAATATCGGGAATTGCATCCACCGGAACCGGATTACGGGGAATAATCCCGGTATTCCAGTTAAAAGGTGCAGTTATTATACCACCTGCTATAAATGCAATGAGAAGTATAAAGGTGACCAGCCGGTTTTCAAGAAAATATTTTACTAAGCTGTTTAACATTATATGCAGGAATTATATGTTGATGTTGATTTATTAACGGGAGAATACTTCCCATTGAAATTGCCCGTCCTGCCCCTCCCCAATTGACTTGAATAACTAATAATGATACTTCCACTTAAGTTCTTGAACTTTTATTGTGGTTTAAAGGTTAAACAATCGATAGTGTAATATTGATTACAATAAACATTAAAAGCAGGCAATCATGCATAAAAAATGGTCTTTATATCTTGGAAGTGTATCCGGAATTAAAATTTACATACACTGGACTTTCTTTATACTGATAGGGTGGATCTTCCTTATGCATTTTCGTATGGGACAGGGGTTGAGTCAAGGTTTATCAGGGACAATTTTTGTTCTTGTGCTTTTTTTATGCGTTGTCCTCCATGAGTTCGGACATGCAATTACTGCCAGACGGTTTAAAATAGTGACCAGGGATATTACGGTTTACCCGATAGGTGGAATTGCCTCTCTTGAATCCATGCCTTCAGACCCCCGGCAGGAACTGCAGGTTGCCCTGGCAGGTCCGGCTGTAAATCTGGTTATCGCCCTGGTCCTGTGGGGTTATCTTAAAGCAACGGGATATCCTGATATATGGCCTATCCGCCCAATAAATCTGTCGGGCTCGTCCTTTATTCCAAATCTGCTGTATGCCAATATTATACTTGCACTTTTTAATCTGATACCTGCATTCCCTATGGACGGCGGCAGAGTCCTGCGTTCTCTGCTGGCGATGAAGATGACACACTCGAAAGCCACATCGGTTGCCGCCAGAACAGGTCAGCTGCTGGCTATCGGATTTGTTTTTTTCGGTTTTTTCGCTGATTTCTGGCTGGTATTTATCGGGCTTTTCATCTTCCTTGGTGCAGGTGCTGAGTACAAGTCGGAAGAAATAAAACATACTCTTGAAGGCATAAGAGCATCTGACGTAATGTTGTCGAACTTCATCACCCTTCATTCCAACGATACGATCAACGAAGCATCAAAAACTTTGCTTAATTCGAACGAAAAATCTTTTGTTGTGGTCGACAATGAAATGGTGATTGGGATACTGAATTATAAAAATATTATTGATGGCATGAATGCAGGCAATCCCGATCAGAAAGTTAATACCTTCATGCAGAGGGATTTTCAAACTTATGATAAAGATGATTTTCTGTCAGACAAAGTGCTGATGGCTTTCCATCGGGATCAATCCCTGTTTCCTGTGATTTCGAACGGGAAACTTGTTGGAGTGATCACTCCCGATAATCTGTATAAATGGATACAATTTAATACCCGCAACTGAATAATAAATTCGACCAATTTACTGGCCTAAACTTTCAGTGGCCCGCACCCCGCACCTCGCACCTCGCAACAGCTTCAATCCTTTTCATTCCCGGAATTATTTCTCATCATTCCTGCAAAGTAAGCTTCTTCGCCGGTTTTCTCCAGTTCAACAATTGTTTGATTCATTGTCGAAACACCATATATTTTCTGCTTTTGAAAATGAATGAACATAGCTGCCAGGTTCACCGCCGGATCAACTCCTTTAGGGTTTCTGGTTAATACTGTAAATAACATCTTCCAATAATAAAATCCGGTTGCTTTGTTGAAGCCGGCCTTACTGCAAACCCTGAGGAATGAATGCATATAACTGAGAAATGTCCGGAAATTTGGAGTATATTTATAATGAGGTCTGATATTCAAACCAGTAAAAATCACCCGCTTATAATAATTCGAAGGTTCATAAATCGAATTGAGAACAAGAACAAAATTCTTCAGGACCTCCACGCGCGGGACAAGTGTAATGAAGTTCAGACCGCTTGTTGTCTGGTCAACATCGCTTTCTCCAATCGAGCGGGATGCCTGCTGAAACAATCTGCCCTCAGATGCAAGACGTCGGGTGAGCTGAGTGTTAGGCAGTGCATAAAGGAGGCTGATCATAGCCATGCAGATCCCTGAATTCTGAATGGAATAGATCATGTTACCCACAATCTGTGCGCTTTCGCTGTCGAAGCCAATAATATATCCTCCGTTAGTCACGATACCATAAGATAAAAGTTTCTTTACTATATCTTTGATTGGTTTGTTAACATTCTGTTTTTTCTGATTCAGTTTCAGGGTATCATTTTCAGGAGTTTCGATGCCAAGAAACACATACCTGAAATCAATGTCTTTCATTAATTGAAGCAGTTCTTCGTCATCAGCCAGGTCAATAGAGGCTTCAGTAGAAAAATAAAACGGAAACCGGTGGCTTTGAACCCATGTTTTTATATCACGCAAAAGTCCTTTGGTCTTCTTTTTATTACCTATAAAGTTATCATCGACCAAGTCGATGTGACCACGGTAACCTAAATCATAAACGGATTGCAGTTCTTTAATTATCTGTTCATTCGACTTAAACCTGGGTACCCGGCCAAATAACTCAATTATATCGCAGAACTCGCAATTATAAGGACAGCCCCTGCTATATTGAAGTCCGATCATAATATAATTCCGGAAATTGATCAGATCATATCGAGGAACAACAGTTTGCTGCAGATTGGCCTTCTCTCCGGAAAAATATCTCCCGGTTTTTACTCCTTTCCGGAGGTCGTTTAAAAACATAGGAATAGTAACCTCTCCTTCTCCCAGAACTAAAAAATCGGCATCAAGGTAAACATCAGGTTGTGAAGTCGGATCAGGACCACCAACAACAATAATGCGTTCGAGATCATGAGCCCGCCGAATCAAATTGAGGATGCCTTTTTGTTGAGGAAGCATTCCGCCTGTGCAGACAATATCAGCCCATTTCAGATGATCATCCAGCAAAGGTTCAACGTTCTCGTCAATTAACCTGAAGATCCAGTGCTGAGGCAGAAGTGCGGCCACTGTTAATAATCCAAGAGGTGTAGCCGGATATTTTGCCTCAACCATGTCACAAACATCCTGGTAATTCCAAAAACTATATTTTGAGAATTTTGTCTGTACTAAAAGGCACCTTGTTTGTCCGCTATGCAAATCCTTCATGGTTATCTTTCATCCGGGTGGTAAAATTAAACAAAATCATTTACCGAAAGAGATGTCTAAATTGATAATCTGAATGGCGACCTATCCGGCCGTTTCGGTTATAGTGCTGGTAAGGCAGCAGATTTGCCGCTATGTGTATCAGACGAATATTTTCCTGAACTACAAATATTTTTGTCGGTCTGAGACAGAAAGCTGTTTATGGTCAGATTATTCGTCCTGCCACACAATTTTAATCCTTCTGGCATTTTTCCCGAAATCTTCAATCGCATTCTGTGTCCATTCAAATTTTATCCCATCGTAATTATAGAATTCACACATATAGCAGGAGGAAAGGGGTACCGATACTAAATAATAATACTCATGATTCCACTCGTACAAATATACGGTTGTCCCC
>JBAVOD010000276.1:0-5804 GCA_049691735.1 Bacteroidales bacterium | reverse complement strand
ATTTAGAAGAAATATCTAAGCAATCTGTTTGTTGGATACCCTAACTAAACCTAAAAAGTATATGAAAATGAGACAAAGAGAAGAATTAAATCCCTAAACGGAGGGATATTTTAGATCCGTATTTAATCGACCCGACTTTCTTATTAATTAATTGAAGAACTAGTTTCTAGTTTAAATAACCATTTAATTATTAACCAAAACCTAACTAACTATGAAGAAAAGTTGTTTCTATTTTATGACCCATTGTTTTCCGCATGGGAAACCAAGATTGCTGCTTCTACCTTTAAGATTGACTGTTGTTTTAAGTATTTTAGCGACTTTCAGTGCATTTGCGCTGGATTCAGGAGTAGCTAATGCTTCGGCTATTGAAGCTCAACAACAGCAAGTTACAGGTAAGGTTCTGGATGCTAACACAAATGAACCTCTAATTGGCGTTAATGTAGCCTTAGAAGGGACTACTGTGGGAGCTATGACTGATATAGCGGGGAATTATTCAATTGTTCTTCCCGGATCTACAGGAACCCTTGTTTTTTCTTTTATAGGATATACTACTGTAAAAGTGCAAATTCAGGGACAAAAAACAATTGATGTCAGAATGACTTCAGAGGTTTTATCGCTGGATGAGGTTGTTGTTGTTGGTTATGGTACTGCCAGGAAAAGCGATATTTCCGGATCTGTTGCTTCAGTGCGCAGTGAAGAAATATTGAAAAAAGCTCCTACTAACATTTTGCAAGGTTTAAAAGGATCAGCTGCGGGTGTAATGATTACAGCACAAGACGGCGCTCCTGATGCAAACTCAGCCATTCGTATTCGTGGTGTTGCAACTATTACCGGTAGCGCTAATCCGCTGTTTGTAGTCGATGGAGTACAGGTAGGTACAAACGCCAATTTTATTAACCCAAATGACGTAGAGAGTGTTGAAATATTGAAAGATGCTTCTGCTACTGCTATATATGGTGCAGCCGGAGCTAATGGTGTTATCATGATTACCACCAAACATGGTGCAGCAGGTGCTACACATATTAATTTTTCAGCAGACTTTGCGATGCAAACTTTATCCTCAACATTGGATGTTGGTGATGTAGACCAGTATGCAGCAAATATTCGTCAGGCACGTGCTAACGATGGTGGAATCCTGGCTAATCAAATTTTCTCTACGCAATATGACGGTCAAAGAAAGAACATAGACTGGCAAAAGCAAATGACACGCGCTTCCCTTAAACAGCAATATAATCTTTCTGCTTCAGGAGGTAATGAAAAGACCTTATCCAGCTTATCATTAGGCTATTTGAATAATGACGGTATTGTTGTCAATTCAAATTACAAGCGTTTAACCGGTCGTGCCAATATAGTTTCCAAAGTAGCTGAATTCCTTGAGATCGGCAGTGACCTCAATTTCGTTCATACAGAATCACACGGTAGTAATGCAGGTCTCGGTAATAACGGTAACCTTTCTTCTCTCCGTGACTGGGCTTTCATGGCTCCCACTATGGATTATGTAGACCCGGTGGCTAATAGGATAGTAAGTCCTAACGTTATAAATCCGGACGGGACTTTTGGTGCTCCTGAACAAGGTGATGTAGGTTCAAACGATTCAAATTTGGGAAATAACATTTATGCTGAACAGATGGAAAATACCGGTATTTCCAAAAATAACCAGGTATTTTTCAGTGCTTATGCCAATATTAAATTGTTTAAAGGTTTAACATTCAAATCTATAGCATCTTACAATTTTTCCTCAGGGAATTGGTATAACTTTTGGGGCAACAAAAAACGTTACTTTCCCGACGGAACACAGGTTAAATTGTATAATTACGATAGCAAATATTATTTAGGAATCAGCAATAGCAATTATAACAATCTTGCTATCGAAAATTATTTGACTTACAATTGGCAGAATGATATTCACAATTTGACTTTAATGGCAGGTAATTCTATAAGCAAAGGCACCGGAAACTGGAGTAATGCTTCTGGAAATGGTTTCCCCGGGGATAACATCCGTGATATTAGTTTGACAAATGATCCTGCTGCAAGAAGCGGTAGTGGTGCTTATAACCTTGAATCCCGCGGATTATCTTATTTTGGTCGTGTTCAATATGTTTTGAAGGATCGTTACATCTTGACAGGGACTATGCGTCGTGACGGTTCTTCTAACTTCGGTGCCGATAACCGGTGGGGTAATTTCCCGTCAGCTGCTGCGGCATGGCGTATTTCAGAAGAGAGTTTTCTGAAAGACAACCGGACTATCAGTAATCTGAAGCTTCGTTTAGGTTGGGGCCAGACCGGCAACTCAGGAGGTCCGACAGATCTATCTGTTACAGCATTGACTTCAGATAAAATCCAATATTTCTTTTATGGACAGAATGGACAGGCAGGTATGAATACCTCAAGGCAGTTAGCTACCGGTTATGCTCCTACATTAACTGATCCCAGGTTGAAATGGGAGACTAATGAACAAAGTAACATAGGAATTGACCTGGGGATTTTATTAAATACTTTGAATATAACCGTGGATTATTTCACCCGGAAATCTAAAGATTTGTTGTTGTACCAGTCAATACGCCCTTCATCCGGTTACACCAAGGTATATACCAACTACGGTGAAATTGAGAATAAAGGTGTTGAATTCAGCGTAAACTACAGGAAGCAAATTAATCAGGATTGGAATATCAGTGCCACACTTACAGGTTCAAGCTTGAAAAACAAAGTTGTAAAAATGGGTGCTGATCTGTTCAGTGAAAACACAGGTTCTACCGGGGATGGTTCCAACGTGGGTCCAATAGGTGCTCCTTCAGGTACGCACTGGAACGGTCATTCAATATGTCGCGAAGGTTATGCCGTAGGTTCTTTCTACGGTTACCAGCTGGAGGGTATATACCAATCTCAGGCCGAAATAGATGCTGTCAACGCTGCAGCAGTAGAGGCAGGTCACGCCGCCGGGTACAATAATGGGTCAAAAACTGTTCCCGGTGATTTTAAGTATAAAGATATCAGTGGTCCTGACGGTGTACCTGATGGATTTCTTAGTGATCAGGATATGACCATCCTGGGTAATGGTTTCCCAAAGTTAAACTACGGTTTGAACTTAACCGCTGCTTATAAGAATTGGGATTTCTCAGTTTACACTTATGGAGTACTTGGAGCACAAATCTATTCATACTCTGCAATGACATTATCCAACATGTTCCCGAGCGATAATGGTACTACTCCCAATGTCTTGACAGAAGTTGCACGAGATGCCTGGACTCCTGATAATCCTAGCACCACTATGTCCAGATTGTCATTCCTGGATTTGAATTACAACATGCGTGGTTCAGACAAATGGGTTAAAAAAGGTGATTACTTGAAAATCAGTACTATTCAAATTGGTTATAATGTTGACAGGAATCTGCTGAAGGCAATTCGCGTTGAAGGTGCACGTGTTAACATCACTATCCAAAATTTGTTCTGCTTCTCCAGTTACAACAAATATGGTGACCCTGAAGCAGGACAGGGAAGTGTTCTCTTTACCGGTTTGGATGCAGGCCGTTACCCTAACTCACGTATTTATTCAGTAGGTATTAACATTCAATTCTAGTTGTTACACATAATATAGATTAACATTATGAAAAATATATTAAAAATATTTTTTACGGTTGCAAGTGTGCTATTTCTGTTAGGAATAACCTCCTGCAAAAAGGACTTTTTGTCGGTAAATCACTATTCCATTTTAGCTGCCGATCAAATGTTTAAGTCAGACGAGGATGCTAAAGCTGGTCTTGTTGGTTGCTACACAATGATGCTTCCGACAGATATTGACGGAGACTGGGGTATCAAACCAAACCTGTTTATAGGCGGCCATCCAACAATGGATACTCAGGCAACAGGATGGGACAAAGACTGGAACTCGCAAAGTTGGACTCCAGGCAGCCCCGAACTGTTAAGCGGTTGGAAACAGGCTTATACAGCAATTTCGCGTTGTAACGATTTCCTGGCCGGTCTTGCTAATGCAGATAAAGTTTCTGCTGCTGTAAAAACTTCACTTGACGGGCAGGCCAGGTGCATACGTGCTTTTTACTATATGTGGCTTGCAAAAAATTTCGGCCGTGTACCAATGCTGGCTACAGGTGAAAATTATATTAACACACCGGAAAAAGCCCGCGCGAAGGATTTTGCGGAAATGTGGAATTTCATCATTGATGATCTGAAAGCAGCAGCTGACGAACTTGACTGGGATCCGATGAGCGGACAGTATGGACGTTGTACTAAAGGTTTTGCCCTTTCATACCTGGGAGAAGCTTATATGTGGAAAGCATATCGTGTTCCTGATGAGGCTGAAGCAAACTACACATTGGCATCTGCCGCTTTATTAGAGGTGATTCAGAGCGGTAAATATGAATTAAATCCTTCTTTCACCACTTTGTATGATCCGGGAGCTGTCTGGACAAAAGAATGTATCTGGGAAGAAGTCCTTGACGAAGGTTCACAATGGAACCAATGGTCCAATCTATCCCAGGCTCACAATTGGATGATCCATTTTGTGGCTCCTCCGTCCATCGGTGGATGGGGTACCCTGTACCTCTCATGGGAATGGTGGAGTTGTTATGAACCGGGCGATAAACGTCGTGAAGCTTCAGCTGTTACAGGTGCTATTACAGATATTAATCCTGCCTGGAAATCAGCCACCAACTACGGTTACAATCCATATGTACAACAGAGTCTTACAGTTGGTGATGGATTAAATACGCATTATCATTTTTTAATGGGAGGTGAAGCTGCTCCTTCTATCTGGACTTTGAAGTACTGGCGTACAACCCGTGCAAACTATCAGGCACCGTGGGGTCCTCAACAGATCTATTACAAACGTTATGCAAATGTCTTATTAGACTACGCAGAATGCCTTTTCAATCTGAATGGTCCTGATGATGCAATAGCCTGGGGCTATATTAATCAGATTCGTGAACGTGCCTGGGGTAATCTGGAAGTTGGTAAAGAAGCTGCTTTAACTGCTACCTATCTTCCTTATTATCAAAACATGGCTCAATTCTTTATAGGTAACGGCGCTACAGATATAGTAAAGCCTGCTACTTATCCTCTTCCATTCAATACGGCCACTGTAACCGTTCCTGATGCGAAGACTTATTATACCGGGTTAAAAGCTACCAAAGGTTTTGCTTCTCCGGTATGGTTGGTAGCCCTTGGCCAGGAACGTCGTAAGGAATTCAATGCTGAATGGTGTCTTGCTCAGGATCTGATCCGTTCCGGGTTTATTGAAGATCACATTAACATCAATTATCCAAAAGGGTTAGGTTATCCGAACACTGATCCTCTGGTACAGGATTCATGGAATACTAACCGTACTTTTAATTTCGTTCTTAACAGGATGGATATGCCAATTCCAACTGATGAGCTGTTGAAAAACAAATTGTGCGATCAAAATGAGGCTTACCAATAATTCAAAAGAATAGAATTACATTTTTACTATTGTAATTTTATCCTGATATTATGTAATACAAGGAGGGGGAATACAAACGGGTATTCCCCCTTTTTTTATCGTACTCCTCGGGCTGATGAATATTATATCCTGATTATACGGGGCGTTGCCCTGCGCTAAAATCTTTAGCCCCTGGCGGGCATACGCGTCAACTTAAGCGAATAGAGTTAAAAGCTTTTGCTCGAAGTTTTGACGTTTTCTCTTGTCATAAGTGCAATAGAGCCATTTTTGTGTTGTGGCTATCTGCACGGTGAAGGAGATCCCTCATTGCGCAAAAGCCTCGCTCGGCTCGGCTTTCGCTTCATTCGGGATGACAGGTGCAATCGTATAG
>JBAVOD010000275.1:0-1509 GCA_049691735.1 Bacteroidales bacterium | reverse complement strand
TATCAATACTACTCAAATATTATACCAATGTGTGATTTTTGTACGATCATTTTAAGGTTGAGCAAATTTAATATTTATTCCCGAACACGCAAGTATAATTGGCCCGGGCTTTATGAACACATCAAAGCCCGATGCTGGAAATGCCACAATTTCAATATAAAAATCCGGCATCATAAGCTCTTCTTTTTTTATTTACCAAGTTTTGTCTAATTTTACGCGCCTAATTTACACACAGCAAATACCGCACCAAACAATGGCCAAGTTTCTGACAAACAGGGAAGAGAATTATGCGCAATGGTATAACGATCTGGTTATCAAAGCAGAACTAGCTGAAAACTCAGCAGTAAGGGGATGCATGGTCATCAGGCCTTACGGGTATGCGATCTGGGAACACATCCAGGCCGAACTCGATAAGATGTTCAAGGCTACCGGTCACGTAAATGCCTATTTTCCCTTATTTATCCCAAAATCGTTTTTCAGCCGCGAAGCGGCGCATGTTGAGGGATTTGCAAAAGAGTGTGCAGTTGTGACCCATTACAGGCTCAAGAATGATGAGACAGGCAAGGGCATAATCGTTGATCCGGATGCGAAACTCGAGGAAGAGCTTATAATACGGCCAACTTCAGAAACTATCATCTGGAACTCATACAAAAGCTGGATACAATCATGGCGTGATCTGCCCATCCTCATCAACCAGTGGGCAAATGTGGTAAGATGGGAAATGCATACCAGGCTTTTCCTCCGCACCTCCGAGTTCCTCTGGCAGGAAGGTCATACGGCACATGCAACAAGGGAGGAAGCAATTGAGGAGACCGAAAGAATGATCAACGTATACGCCGATTTTGCTGAAAATTATATGGCCCTGCCTGTAATAAAAGGATACAAAACAGAGAATGAACGATTTGCAGGAGCAATTGACACTTATACAATAGAGGCGATAATGCAGGACGGCAAGGCGCTCCAGGCCGGCACTAGCCATTTCCTGGGGCAGAACTTTGCCAAAGCCTTTGATGTACAGTTCGCTGACAAGACAGGTAAGCTCGACTATGTCTGGGCTACATCATGGGGGTTGTCGACAAGGATGGTCGGAGCACTTATAATGGCTCATGCTGATAATCATGGTCTGGTTTTGCCTCCAAAGCTCGCCCCTGTTCACGTGGTTATCATTCCCATATACAAAAACCAGGAAGAGCTTGGAAATATCTCCGAAAAAGCCCTGAAGATCAGCTCGGACCTGGAAAAAGCTGGTCTGTCAGTAAAATATGATGACAGAGAAAACTACAAGCCAGGCTGGAAATTCGCAAACTATGAGCTGCGGGGAGTCCCCGTAAGAATCGCTATAGGGCCCCGTGACCTTGAGAACAGAACTGTCGAAATTGCACGCAGGGATACGCTTGGTAAGGAGACTATCCCGATGGAATCGGTCACTGATCACATCCGGAAACTTCTTGAAGATATTCAGGGAAATATTTACAAAAAAGCTATCGAATTCAGGAAACAGAATACTTA
>JBAVOD010000274.1:0-2116 GCA_049691735.1 Bacteroidales bacterium | reverse complement strand
GAGTACATGACACAAATTTAAAATTCGTTTTACAAACAAATAGCCGATGAACATTCTGATGATCCTCGATGGAGAATTTCCGCCTGATGAACGTGTTGAAAAAGAAGCTATTTCTCTTATTAAGGAGGGCAACAGCGTTTCAATACTCTGTTTGAACTATGGAAACCGGAAAGAGCATGAGGACTACAACAGAATATCTGTAAACCGGATTAAGATAAAGAGATCACTAAGGAACAAATTACAGGCGACTTACCTTATCTTCCCATTTTACAGGCTTTTCTGGGAAAGGGCAATTAGAAAATTTCTTGTAAAAAATCAATGTGAAGTCATACATTTTCATGACCTGCCGCTTTCGGATATCGGAATTAAATTAAGAAAGTCATTTAATGTTAAAATTGTATGCGATCAGCATGAATATTACAGTAATTGGATTGTCAACACTGCCCATTACAATACTCCTGTCGGCAGGATTGTTAAATATCTCAGCAACTGGGAAGCATATGAAAAAACGAATCTGCCTGAAGCTGATATGGTCATAACGGTTGAAGAACCGCTTAAGCAAATTTATATGTCCGAACTGCAGATGCAGAGTAATAAGATCATTGTACTCCCCAACACTCCCTCCTCAGTTACGTTCAGTGTTACTAATGTTGATCAGGACTTAATTAAAAAATATTCTGACTATTTTGTTATCTTTTATGCAGGGAATATAGATATCCTCAGGGGTTTAAATACTGTCATCGAGGCGTTACCGCTTTTGAGAGGCTCGGTTCCCAATCTGAAATTTCTGCTTGCCGGACGTATAAACAGTAAATATTATGACCCTATAAAATATGGTAATGAGCTGGGAGTCTCCGACTTAGTAGAATTCGTCGGCTGGGTTCCATTGTCGCGGCTTCCGTCTTATGTTGCTGCAAGCGATATCTGCCTGCATATTCCCCCGGCTATTTCGCGGGAGGTAAACAATACCATTGCCAGTAAGATTTATCAATATGTCCTTATGAATAAGCCTGTTATTGTGGGGCAGGCAAGGATGATGAAGGAATTTGTGGAAGAAAACAAAATTGGATTAAGTATAAAAGATTCAGATCCGGATGATCTTGCTGCAAAGATAAAACTAATGTATACTTCTCCGGGACTCATGAATGAGTATTCTGAAAACGCAAGGAAGATTGCTGACAGATATTCCTGGGAAGTAACGTCGAGGCCGTTTATTGATTTTTACAGGAAGTCAGGATAGATTTGTCCCCCGGATCATTTGGGTATTTACCGGTATACCAGGATAGACCAACTCATTATACAAAAATTATTGATCGCAGATTGGCATCTGAAATTTATTGTCTCCTGTCGGCGGCCCGGATTTTAATTCATTTGTTTCATGTACTTTTGAAATCTGTTAGAGGTATTTTCAATTATGTTGGGTTCAATAAAACAGACCACAAAAGATTCTGTAATTTATGGCTTTGGCAACATTGCAGTAAAGGTAATCGGCTTTATTCTGATTCCGTTATATACTGATCCGAAGTACTTTTCAGTGGATGATTTTGGGATTATTGCCCTGCTCGATATTTCAGGTCTTGTATTAATATCGCTGATGGCCTCAGGCTTGCCTCAGAGTATGATGAGATGGTACTGGGATAAAGAGTATGCAGGAAACCAGAAAGGCATTTTCTTCATGTCGCTTTCAACTCAGGTACTGATAAGCCTGTCATTCTGCCTGGTCCTGTTCCCCTTATCCCGTCAGCTTTCCTCATTAATTTTCAGGACAATCGACTGGGACCAGGTCATTAAATTACTTATCCTTTCCTCGGCTCTGCAGGCAATAAACAACCTTATCAACACCTTAATGCGTGTACAGTCGAAATCAGTTCTTTTCTCTGTTGTCAACCTTTCAAAGCTGCTGGTCGTTTTGTTCCTGACGATCTATTTTATTGTCTTCCGGCATATGGGAGTGACCGGAATCTACCTTGCTCAGGTTATAGGGAACCTTCTTTTAATAATTTTCCTTTCAGGTTATGCAATAAGAAACTGCGTGCTTTTTTTCGACCTTACTTTATTCCGGGCTATGAGCAAGTACGGGTTTCCATTATTACTTGCAAACTTTGCAGGTGCATCC
>JBAVOD010000273.1:0-16313 GCA_049691735.1 Bacteroidales bacterium | reverse complement strand
TTTTTCCTGCTCGGAGATAGTCCCGTCTTCAAATGCAAATTCAAGGAGCTGGAGAAAAACTATCATCCTCTCCTCAAGGAACAAACCTTTCTTTATCTGACGACAGATATTGGTAATCTGGAACGTGATCAGTGAATCTTCATCCGAAAGCTCTGACTTATCGACGCTCTTCAGCTCGTTCGAATAGAATTCGAGATTATTCTCGAACAGGGAATAGTACTCCTCCTCAAGCTCGCGGTTCAGATACCTCCGCAGGTAGCTGCGCAGTATCTTTTTACCTCTCGATGATATCCCACCAGGGTTAATGGTGGATACAATTGCAAATATGTGTATCAGTGCTAATAGTACCGATTCCCTCATAATCTATATGTAAAAAAAGACCGCAAAGGAAGATCTTTGCGGTCAGATCATCCTGAAAAAGCTATAAAATTATCTGGGCCCTGATTCCATCAATGGCCTTTGTAATATCAATGATATTCTGAGTTGTAAGGCTGGTCGAGAGTCCTTCATATACCTTTTTCATAGGGTCCAGCTTGTCGACTAGATCTTTTACGCTGGGGTCATCAAGATATGGTTTTGTAATTTCGAGATACAGATCGAACGATTTCTTTTGCTCGAGCAGGACCTTTGCAATACCCGCAACCTCATATGCCGACTCCGAAACGTGGGTTGTAAGGTACATCCCTTCAATCCATGCTCCTCCAACGACAAGCAGAGCCAGGCCCTGCTGGTCGTTTTCACTCAGATAGCTGTATGTATTGTTGAAAGCTTCAGTGAGTATTTTCACAAGCTCGTCCCTGTTGTCAAAATTCTGCTTGATCCGCTCATAGAGCGATTCATCATATATCTTCGACATATTCAGCTCATTGGCCAGCGATCTTATGGTGGCCAGGTAGTCAATCACCTGCTGCTGTATATTATAGAGTGTCGCGTAACTCAGATCCGCTCCGTAAACTCCCAGGTTTAAGGCTCTTTTGGCACTCGTGAAATATTTCTTTGCATTATCAACAGGATTTGCAATCCCAAAAATATAGCCTACGTCAAGGTCCGAAAGCATCTTTATTACTTCGGCAGAAGTAGGAAGAGGGTAAACATTCTTCTCAATTTGTTGTCTGAGTGTGTCAACATCCTGTAATTCAATTTTCTTTTGTCCTTTCTTCTTTGCACCTTCCCTGCACGAATTAAGCCCCGTGAGACCTGCGATCAATAACGGCAGCATGATTATTGAAATGGCTTTTTTCATCTTAGTCTTATTAAATTAAAATTGCGTGAAAACGGTTATAAAAATAATAAATAATATCAATACATGCCGTTCCTAAAAATCTATTTTGAAAATAAGACCCATATTATGCACTAATTTTCAGTGTGTCACCCGGTTTTCACTGTCAGGGTTGCCGTCAGATCACATCACTTTCAGGCTTTTCAATTTTGTTTATCTTTGTGCCTCTGAAATAATATCGCTTTAATGAGCTGGAATTTTGATGAAAAAGTTCCGAGGGAAGGGACCAACAGCGTTAAGTATGATCTGAGAAAAGAGGTTTTCGGCAATGAAGCTGTTATTCCGATGTGGGTGGCAGATATGGATTTCAGAACACCCGATTTCATTATTAAAGCACTTCGGGACCGGCTAAGCCACGAAGTAATGGGCTATTCATTCAGGCCGCCCGAATATTACCAGTCGATCACCGACTGGACCTTTCGCAGGCACAACTGGAAAATAGAAAATGAATGGATATGCTTCAGTCCCGGCATAGTACCGGCACTTAATCTCTGCACCCTGGCATTCACCCGGCCGGGTGATTCGATAATTGTACAACCTCCTGTCTATTTTCCTTTCTTTTCTGCAGTTGAAAATCATGGACGGACACTTGTCTATAACCAGCTGGTTGAGAAGGACGGAAGATGGACCATGGATCTCGATTCCCTGAGCAGGCAGATCACCGGAAATACCCGGATGTTAATCATCTCAAATCCCCATAATCCGGTTGGAAGGGCATGGACGGAAGAGGAACTTTCAGCACTTGCTGAGATCTGCCTGAAAAAGGAAATTCTCATTCTCAGTGATGAAATCCATTGCGACCTGGTACTTCCGGGCTTTTGCCATACCCCGGTTGCAAGGATCTCGGACCGGATCGCTGAAATAACAGTAACCTGCACTGCACCGAGTAAAACCTTTAACCTTGCAGGGCTCGCAACATCATCAGTGATCATATCAAATCCTGTGCTGCGGAAATATTTCAAAAGCAAGGTGGACCATCTTCATATCGGTAACGGAAATATATTCGGCACGGTTGCGTCAGTTGCAGCCTATTCGGCAGGAGATGAATGGCTTGACGACCTTATCGTTTATTTAAATGTCAATGTCGATTATGTAATGAAATTCTGCGAAGAGCTTATCCCGGAAATTACTGCTGTTCAGCCTGAAGCAACATATATGATCTGGCTTGATTGCAGGAAGTTCGGGATGTCGGGTAGTGAACTGCAGAATTTTTTTGTAAACAGGGCGTCGGTGGGAATGAATGAGGGCTCAGCATTCGGGCCTGGCGGTGAAGGCTTCATGAGGATGAACCTTGCCACGACATTCGACACTGTAAGAAAAGCAATGGAGCAGATTGAGAAAGCAGTATCAACTTTCCGGTAACAATAAAATGAATAAATTAAGATGAAAGTCCGGACAAAAGTAAAGCTGACACTTGAGGACGGAACGGTTTACCCGGGCCGCTCATTTGGAGCAAAAATTCCATCAGCTGGAGAGGTTGTGTTCAATACCGCCATGACCGGCTATCCCGAGAGCCTCACCGATCCGTCATACCGCGGGCAGATACTGTGCCTCACCTACCCGCTTGTCGGGAACTACGGAGCACCCGGGAAAAGCGAGGAAAACGACCTGTACAGGTTTTACGAATCCTCATCAATACATATTTCAGGACTGATCGTTTCGGATTATTCATTTGAATACAGCCATTGGAATGCTACCGAAAGCCTCGAAGACTGGCTCGGCCGAAACAATGTGCCCGGGATATTCGGGATCGACACCCGCGCCCTCACCAAAAGGATCAGGGAAAAAGGTGCGATGCTTGGTAAGATCGAGCCTGAAGGAACAGAAACAGACTTTTATGATCCGAACAGGGTAAACCTGGTGGCTGAAGTGAGCACCCGCGAAAAAAAGACCTACGGAACAGGAAGATACAGGATAATGCTTGTTGATTGCGGAGTTAAATACAATATAATCAGGAACCTGCTTAAGAGAGATACAACCATAATCAGGGTCCCGTGGAATTACAACTTCACAGGAGAGGATTATGACGGCCTGTTCCTTACCAACGGACCGGGCGATCCGAAAATGTGCAGCGCTACAATTGACAACATCAGGAAATCATTCTCAGGCGACAAGCCAATCTTCGGGATCTGCCTCGGAAACCAGCTCATGGCACTTGCATCGGGAGCCGATACTTATAAGCTGAAATACGGGCACAGAAGTCACAACCAGCCCGTTCTTCTCTACGGCACCGATAAAGCCTATATTACCTCGCAGAATCACGGTTACGCAGTGGATAACCGCACACTGCCCCCCGACTGGGAACCTCTTTTCATAAATGCAAATGATAATACAAATGAGGGAATGCGTCACAAAACCAGGCCGTTCTTCTCAACCCAGTTCCATCCTGAAGCCTCCGGCGGACCAACCGACACCGACTTTCTTTTCGATGACTTCATCAGGAACATTAAGGTATCGCGCGGAGAACCTGTTTTAACAAGGAGGTGATTTGCTACTCTGTCAGGGTCATTTTCAGGATCTTTTCCTCCAGTTCATCAGGTGACGCGCTGTTAAAACCTTTCAACCTCTTTTTAAACAGCTTTTTAATCGCGTTACTGCACAGGTTTCCCATACTTCCCTCGTGTGTGTATTCTGTAAGGTCAGGTTGTGAATATTCGCTTACGCCTGCCTGTCCGGCAATCTTCCTGTATGCATCCCTGAATGGCATCCCTTTTCTTACCAGCCTGTTAACCTCTTCGGTACTGTAAATTGAGCCATATTTCAGATCTTTTGTGATATCTTTCCTTACAGTGATGTTACTGATCATAAGGATGGTCATCTCTATGCAACTCTCAAGGCTGTCGAAGCCTCCAAAAACCAGCTGCTTCATCAGCTGCAGGTCGCGGTTGTATCCTGACGGGAGATTTGAAACTATTGCTGAAACCTGGCCGGGCAGAGTCTGTATCAGATTTGTACGGCCCCTGATCAGCTCAAAGACATCAGGATTGCGCTTCTGCGGCATAATGCTTGATCCGGTGACATATGCGTCAGGGATATCAATGAAGTGAAATTCAGCGGTCATAAAAAGGCAGGCATCGGTTGAAAACCTACCGAGAGTCTGAGCGACGGAGGCCAGTGCAGCGGCTGTGGCAAGCTCTGCTTTACCTCTGTTCAGGCTGGCATATGCCGAATTATAAAGAAGATCATTGAATTCAAGCAGGTTCGTTGTCAGCCGCCTGTTGATCGGAAGGGTAGAACCATAGCCTGCAGCCGAACCGAGCGGATTCCTGTTATTGAGTTCCCTTGCTGCTGAAAGAACGGGAAGATCATCGGTAAGGCACTCAGCCCAGGCTCCGAACCATAATCCGAACGAAGATGGCATTGCAGGCTGCATATGAGTATATCCGGGTATTATTATTTTAGCATATCGCGCGCTCAATTCCTGGAATTTCGCAAACAGCGCCCCAACCTTTGAAGCAAGCCGGTCGATCCTTTCACGTGTGTAAAGTCTGATGTCGGTCAGTACCTGATCGTTCCTCGATCGTCCGGTATGGATCTTTTTACCGGTCGGCCCGAGGGCAGCTGTCAGCTCTTCCTCAACCTGGGAATGAATATCCTCAACACCATCCCCGATTATAAGGTTTCCTTCCCTCTCTTTCAGAAAAAGGGCATGAAGTGCATTCAGCAGTTCATCCCTTTCTCTGACAGTGATCAGTCCGCATTCGCTGAGCATGCACGCATGGGCCATTGACCCAACAATATCCCATCTTGCAAGTCTCAGGTCTGTCAGACGGTCATCTCCTGAGGTAAACCCGATCACCGAAGGCTCAGGACGGGTTCCTTTTTCCCATAGATTCATAATCGGGGTTTTTGATGCAATTTACTGCTTTTTCTTGCTCGCTTCAACGATTGCCCTGTGAGCCATAAGTCTTATTGCGTTTATCCTGATAAATCCCCGGCTGTCGGTCTGATCAAATCCTCCTTCAATATCCATGCTCGAAAGTTCCTTATTGTACAGCGACGAAGGTGATTCACGTCCTTCGACAAGTACATTCCCCTTGTAAAGGCAAAGATGCACGCTTCCGTCGATGAGTTCCTGGCTCTTCTCTATAGCTGCCATGAGGAAGTCCATCTCGGGGCTGAACCAGAATCCGTAATAGATAAGTTCAGCGAATTTTGGGGTGAGCATGTTCCTTAACCTCATTACCTCCCGGTCCATTGCAATACCCTCAAGGTCCATATGAGCAATATTGAGGATGGTGGCTGCGGGCGTTTCATAAACACCTCTCGATTTGATCCCGACGAATCTGTTCTCAACCATGTCGAGGAGTCCGATCCCGTTCCTGCCCGCAAGTTCATTCAGGTATGTGTACATTTCATACGATTCTTCCTTCACCGTTCCGTCGTCCTTGTTAATGACCTTTACCGGTATGCCGTTCTTAAAGTATATAACTATCCTTGTTTCCTTGTCGGGAGCATCCTGTGGCATTACCATTTTTGAAAGCATGCTTTTGTCGACCGGGTACATGGGATCCTCAAGTATGCCTGCCTCGTGACTTATATGCATCAGATTGTCATCCTCGCTGTAGGGTTTGTCGATGCTGGCCTTTACAGGAATGTTATTCTCAGCTGCATATTTCAGCAGGTCGGTCCTCCCCTTGAATTTTTCGAGGAATTCCCTGTCTTTCCAGGGGGAAATGACCTTGATGTCAGGCTTCAGTGCATAGTAACAGAGCTCAAACCTGACCTGATCGTTACCCTTGCCTGTTGCACCATGGGCCACCGCACCTGCATTTTCAGTGACTGCAGTTTCAATTTGTTTCTTTGCTATCAGAGGCCTGGCCAGCGATGTACCCAGAAGGTACCTTCCCTCATATACAGCATTGCCCATTATGGCTTTAAGTACATAGTTATCGATGAACTCTTTCTTAAGGTCGGTGATTATTACCTTCGAGGCCCCCAGAAGCAACGCCTTTTTCCTGCATTCCTCGAAATCGTCTGCCTGGCCAACATCGGCAACAAAGGCGATCACTTCATAATTCTTTTCAATAAGCCATTTTAGGATAACCGAAGTATCCAACCCCCCGCTGTAAGCGAGAACAACTTTTTCTTTCATTTTAAATTACTTTTTATTAGGTTATATTCTTATTGGTGAGTTTCCGTGTTTCGGGTTTTATCGCCGATGCCATTTTCCTGTGCAGTCCCGGAAATATCAGTTCGAGGCAGGCATGTACCTGTCCCATTGTAATTCCATCCCTCGGTATAACCAGGATCGTGTCATCACCGGCTATCGTCCCTGCTATCTCATACCTTGATGCATTGTCGATCTGGTATGCGGTTGCACTCGCATTACCCGGCATGGTCACTATCAGAAGCAGACTCCTTGCCTCAACGATATCAAATATGACAGGCAGCACATTCCGGATGACCGCCCCCGCTTCCGACCGACTCCTTTGAGGAGTAAGAGCATACCTGTAGTTCCCTGCACCGTCAGGAATTCGGCCCGCTCCAAGCTGCCGGAGATCGCGCGACAATGTTGCCTGGGTACAGATCACCCCTTTTGCCCTCAGCTTTTTGAGAAGATCTCCCTGCGAACTGACCGGGCCTGCTGTAATTATCTTTTCTATTGCAAGAAGCCTTTTGGTTTTTTGCATATTTATACATATTTCCTGCAAATATATACATAATATGACCTGTTCTGCACTGATATTGAAATTTGTTTTACTTTTGCGGCAAACCCCGCTGATGAAAGCTGATATTAAAAAGGTCATAATCCTTGGATCGGGTGCACTGAAGATCGGAGAAGCAGGAGAATTTGATTATTCGGGCTCACAGGCGCTGAAAGCTCTCAGGGAAGAAGGCATCGGCACAGTACTTATCAATCCTAACATAGCCACCGTCCAGACCTCCGAAGAACTGGCCGACAAGATCTATTTTCTTCCGGTCACCCCGTATTTTGTTGAGAAGGTGATTGCCATCGAGCACCCTGACGGGGTACTTCTTTCATTCGGCGGCCAGACTGCCCTTAACTGTGGAACGGAGCTGTTCAGGGCCGGAGTATTTGAAAAGTACGGTGTAAAGGTGCTGGGAACTCCGGTCGAGGCAATTATTGACACTGAGGACAGGGAGCTTTTTGTAAAGAAACTGCAGCAGATCAATATCCGTACGCCTAAAAGCATAGCTGTAAGCGGTGCCGGGGAAGCCATGAAGGCAGCCGCGCAGTTGGGATTCCCTGTTATTATAAGGGCTGCCTATACCCTTGGCGGCCAGGGAAGCGGATTTGCATCAAACACCGAAGAGCTCGGGATACTGGCTGCAAAAGCATTTTCATATACTAACCAGATCCTTGTCGAGGAATCTCTCAAAGGCTGGAAAGAGGTAGAATACGAGGTAGTCAGGGACAGCTTTGATAACTGCATTGCAGTTTGCAACATGGAGAACTTCGATCCCCTCGGGATACATACAGGGGAAAGCATCGTGGTTGCGCCATCACAGACCCTTACAAACAGTGAATACCACAAGCTCAGGGAGCTTTCGATCAGGATAATCAGGCATATAGGTGTTATAGGCGAATGCAATGTCCAGTTCGCCCTTAGCCCCGACTCTGAAGATTACAGGGTGATCGAGGTCAACGCGAGGCTTTCGAGGTCGAGCGCCCTGGCATCAAAGGCAACCGGCTACCCGCTGGCATTCATTGCAGCAAAGCTTGGAATAGGCTACGGCCTGCATGAACTGAAAAATATGGTCACAAAGGTGACAACTGCTTGCTTTGAACCTGCACTTGACTATATAGTATGTAAGATACCGAGATGGGACCTCAATAAGTTCGAGGGAGTATCGCACCAGATCGGCAGCAGCATGAAGAGCGTCGGCGAAGTGATGGCCATCGGACGAACATTTGAGGAAGTCATACAGAAGGGGCTCAGAATGATCGGCCAGGGAATGCATGGATTCACTGCGAACCGCGAACTGCACTTCGAAAACATAGAAAAGGAACTTGCCGAACCGACCGACATGCGCATCTTTGTCATTGCTGAAGCATTGCAGAATGATATGCCGGTTGACAGGATCCATGAACTTACAAAGATCGACAAGTGGTTCCTTTACAAGCTAAAAAATATCATTTCCGTAGCAAAGGAGCTCTCCGGCTATAATTCCCTTGAGTCGCTGCCCCCGGAGTTTCTGACGTATTCCAAGATACTGGGATTCAGTGATTTCCAGATAGCCCGCCACATACTGAAATCCGGCCCGGCCGACATGAACCGCGACATGATGAAGGTAAGGGAGATGAGGAAAGGACTTGGCATTGTCCCGTATGCACGCCAGATCGATACTCTTGCCGCCGAATATCCTGCTGTTACCAACTATATGTATCTCACTTACAGCGCTTCTGAACACGATATTACTTTCGGGACCGACAAAAAATCGGTAATTGTTCTTGGCTCAGGCGCCTACAGGATAGGATCGAGTGTTGAGTTCGACTGGTGCTCCGTGAACGCCATCAATACCATCAGGAAGGAAGGTTTCAGATCTGTGATGATAAACTACAATCCCGAGACCGTCAGCACTGACTATGATTCGTGTGACAGGCTTTATTTCGACGAGCTTACTTTTGAAAGGGTGATTGACATAATTGAACTCGAATCGCCGGCAGGTGTGATAGTATCAGTGGGTGGTCAGATACCCAACAACCTTGCCATGAGGCTTTACGAGATGCAGGTCCCGGTACTTGGAACATCACCCGTGTCGATCGATACTGCCGAAAACAGGCATAAGTTCTCAGCTATGTGCGACAGACTCTCAATCGACCAGCCCCGATGGAAGGAGCTTTCCTCAATTGATGATATCTTCGGATTTGTTGACCGTATAGGTTTTCCTGTTCTCATCAGGCCTTCGTATGTGCTGTCGGGGGCAGCAATGAATGTGGTATCAAACAGGAATGAACTTACCTATTACCTCGATATTGCAACAAACGTATCAAAGCAGTACCCTGTTGTGGTTTCGGAATTCATCGAAAACGCTAAGGAGATCGAGATAGATGCAGTTGCAAGGGAGGGTGAGATCCTTGCATATGCCATAAGCGAGCATGTTGAGTTCGCAGGGGTCCACTCAGGAGATGCGACAATGGTATTCCCCGCCCAGAAGATCTATTTTGAGACAGCGAGAAGAATAAAACGTATTGCCCGACTGATAGCAAGGGAACTTAAAATAAAAGGCCCTTTCAACATTCAGTTCCTGGCAAAGGACAATGATATCAAGGTTATTGAGTGCAACCTTCGCGCAAGCCGCAGCATGCCCTTCGTGTCAAAGGTGCTTAAAACAAACCTCATTGAGCTTGCTACAAGGGTAATGCTCGACCTTCCTGTTGAAAAACCCAATAAGTCGGTATTTGAGCTTGACTACGTGGGCGTAAAAGCACCGCAGTTCAGCTTCTCAAGGCTTGCCAAAGCTGACCCTGTGCTTGGGGTTGACATGGCCTCAACCGGGGAAGTAGGTTGTATCGGGGAGGGCTTCTATGAGGCCATACTGAAGGCAATGTTCTCGGTCGGTTACAGGGTTCCCCGGAAAAGCATTCTCCTCTCAACCGGGCCCGCACGGTCGAAGGTCGAATTGCTTAACAGCGCCAGGGCGCTCAGGGAAAAAGGACATACACTCTATGCAACCCGCGGAACACAGGAGTTTCTCAGGAATGCCGGCGTTGAAGCACTTGTTGCGTACTGGCCCGACGAGGATAAATCGCCAAACACCATTGAGCTTATTAAAAACAGGGAGGTTGACCTGGTTGTGAACATCCCCAAGGATCTCAGCACTTCCGAGCTTAATAACGATTACTCGATCAGGCGAAGCGCCGTTGATTTCAATGTTCCCCTTCTTACCAATGCAAGGCTGGCCAGTGCGTTTATCCTTGCATTCTGCCGCATGAGCATTGACGATCTGAAAATAAAAAGCTGGGACGCCTATAAATAGATTAATGACTGAAGGAAGCTAACTTTTTACATGTGAAAATTTTCAACTGGAAATCTCCAACCGCAATATCCATTATTCTTTCATCATGATAATCATCCGCAAAGCCTTACAATCAGATGCCCCTTACATAATTGACTTCCAGCTCAGAATGGCCCTCGAAACCGAAAACCTGAAACTTGTTCCGGAGATCGTGACTGAAGGTGTAAATGCCATTTTCAGTGATCCCTCGCGCGGACAGTACTATGTTGCCGGGGCAGAGGGCAGGGTGGTCGCATCACTTCTGATAACTTATGAGTGGAGCGACTGGCGCAACCGTAATGTATGGTGGATCCAGTCGGTCTTCGTAATCCCTGAATACAGGAGACAGGGCATATTCAGGAAAATGTACGAATTTATCAGGGATCAGGCTGAAAAGCACGATGTTGCCGGGCTCAGGCTTTATGTCGAAACAGGTAATACCAGGGCCAGGAAGACATACGAGGCTCTCGGAATGAGCTCAGAACACTATTCATTTTACGAATGGATGAGGCTGTGACCAGATGCAATGGCTGTTGCTCATAACCCTTGCACCATATGTCTGGTTTCTGCTGAGGACCTACCGGGCTCTTCTCAGGATCAGGCCGTTCAGTTGCGACACCCGCCTGGCGCCGGCATCAGTGATCGTCGCCTGCCGGAATGAACAGCACAACCTGCCTGGCCTTCTCGGAGATATTGCTGCACAGGAGTTTGATGGCAACATGTTTGAGCTTATAATCGTTGATGATAATTCAACAGACCTGACATTTGAAACCGCGGCACGATTCAATGCCATTAAAAACCTGAAGGTGCTCAGAAACAGGGGAACAGGGAAAAAGGACGCCATCAGGACCGGTGTTGAAGCCTCACAATATAAACTTGTAATAACAACAGATGCAGATTGCAGGATCGGGGCCCTCTGGCTGAAAACCATCTCATCATTTTTTGCAGAAAACGATCCCTCGATGATCATATGCCCTGTGATTCAGGAGAGTGGTTCTTCAGGAATATTCGAGGAGCTAGAATTCCTGGCCCTTCAGGGGGTGACAGCCGGAGCAGCCCTATCGGGTGATCCTGTGATGTGTAACGGCGCAAACATGGCTTTCAGCCGTGAAGATTACACCATGCACTCTGCGGATCTGCAATCACGAATTGAATCGGGCGATGATATATTTCTTCTTCACTCCATGAAAAAGGATAAGCTCAGGATACTCTGGCTTGAATCGGATAAGGCTGCTGCAAAAACAAAAGGAGCATCGTCGGGACTTTCATTCCTGAGGCAGCGATCGAGGTGGCTATCAAAAGCCGGAAGTTACAGCGACAAATCCACCATTTCACTTGCACTTTCGGTATTCGCGGCTGTACTGCTCCAGGCCGGCTTACTGACCGCAGTATTTTTCGATCCTGCAGTTTTTCTGCCGGTCTTTCTCGCCGTATTCATAATAAAATCAGTTCCCGATTATCTCATTATAAGGCATACGGCTGAGAGGTATGGCAAAAAGGATCTTCTGAAATGGTTCCTTCCATCTCAGCTTGTTTATCCTTTTTATGTAATAGCTGTAATCCTGATTCCGCGTGGTCGCTGGGAACCTGACAGGATCAGTTCCCCATCTCCGACAGGAACTTGATCCGCATCAGCCTGATCTCTTCCTCCTCAAATTCGTTTCCAAGCTCCCTGATGGCGGCTTCGAGAGAATCGGTCTCAGCCTCTTCCCTGAAGTATGAGTAAATATCGTGCTGACGGTCATCGTCTATCACCATATTAATGTAGTAATCGAGGTTGATGCGTGTTCCCGAGTTCACTATTGCCTCAATCTCCGAGATAAGCTCATTCATCTCGAGGGCCTTTGCTTCGGCGATGTCCTCAAGCGGCCGTTTCATGTCGATACTCTGGATTATGTAAACTTTAAGTCCAGATTTGTTGACGACCGATTTGACCACCATGTCGAGTGGTCGTATTATCTCCTTTTCCTCAACGTACTTCTTTATGATCTCGACAAACTCCTGGCCGTATCTCTGTGCCTTCCCTGCTCCCACTCCCGATATATTCTGAAGTTCGTCAGTGGTTATCGGGTACTGTATGGCCATGTCTTCGAGCGATGGGTCCTGGAAAATCACGAAAGGAGGTACTTCTTTCTGCTTTGAGATCTTTTTGCGAAGGTCCTTCAGAATGCTGAACAGCTCGTCGTCGACTGCGGCAGTCCTTGCACCGAAAGCATTTTCCTCATCAGTTGTATCACTGTAATCGTGATCTTCGGCAAGCATGAACGAAGTAGGCTTTTCAACGTAATCAAGTCCCTTCTGTGTAATCTTAAGCAGGCCGTAATTCTCAATGTCCTTTACAAGCATCTTGGCGATGAGGGCCTGCCGTATCACCATGTTCCAGAATTTCTCGTCATGCTCCTCCCCGATCCCGAAATATTCAAGCTTGTGGTGCCTGTACGATTTGATTGCCGAGGTCACCTTTCCTGAAAGGATATTGGCAATATGATCAGCTTTGAATTTTTCCTTAACAGCGAGTACTGTCTCAAGTACATTGACAACCGCCTCACTGCCTTCAAACTGTGCCTTGGGATGCAGGCAGTTATCGCATGCTTCGCAGTTTTCATTCGGATAATCCTCGCCAAAATAATGAAGAAGCATTTTCCTGCGGCAGACTGAGGATTCGGCATATGAAACCGTTTCAAGAAGAAGCTGCTTTCCTATCTCCTGCTCTGCAATCGGCTTTCCCTGCATGAACTTCTCAAGCTTCATGATGTCGTTATAGCTGTAGTAAGCTATGCAGTTCCCTTCGCCTCCGTCGCGTCCTGCACGGCCCGTCTCCTGGTAATATCCCTCGAGGCTTTTCGGGATATCATAGTGGATGACGAACCTCACATCAGGCTTGTCGATCCCCATTCCGAAGGCTATCGTGGCGACGATGATATCGGCTTCCTCCATCAGGAATTTGTCCTGGTTGGCGGTTCTGGTTGCCGAATCCATACCGGCGTGATACGGGAGGGCCTTGATACCGTTCACCTTCAAAACCTCTGCCATTTCCTCCACCTTTTTACGGCTGAGGCAATAGATAATACCTGATTTCCCGGGGTTGTTCTTTATGTATTTTATTATCTCCTTCGTGACATCCTGCTTTGACCTCACCTCATAGTAAAGGTTCGGCCTGTTAAAGGAAGATTTGAAGATATCAGCATCGAGGATACCGAGGTTCTTCTGGATATCATGCTGCACCTTTGGCGTGGCTGTTGCAGTAAGTGCAATGATCGGTGACCGGCCAATGGTATCAATTATAGGCCTTATCCTACGGTATTCAGGCCGGAAGTCGTGGCCCCATTCCGAAATACAGTGCGCTTCGTCAACGGCATAGAATGAAATATCTATATTCCTGAGGAACTCGATGTTCTCTTCCTTTGTAAGCGATTCCGGTGCAACATACAGCAGCTTTGCCTTGCCCGAAAGGACATCATTTTTCACTTTCGTGCTTTCAGTTTTTGTAAGCGACGAATTCAGGAAGTGTGCAACATCATCGTCGGTGCTGAAATTACGCATCGCGTCAACCTGGTTTTTCATCAGGGCTATGAGGGGCGATATTACGATCGCAGTCCCCGGTTTCATCACTGCAGGCAGCTGGTAGCATAGCGACTTCCCGCCTCCCGTGGGCATAAGTACAAAAGTATCACGCCCATCAAGTGCATTCTTTATTATAGCTTCCTGATTACCCTTGAATGTATCGAAACCAAAATATTTCTTTAAATAATCATGTATCGTAGCGTTGTTCGTCATAATTCATCTCCAATAATGTCCGTTCCGTCTGCAGGGCTACAACCCCGTCATGTAATATAAAATTAAATAAATTATTTATCAAACGCCATATTTATTCTTTTATTAACAAAGATGAAATTACAAAAATAGCACCAACCCATTATTTTTGCCGGGTAAAGAATTGTGTTGTTTTGAAGAATAAGATTTATCATCTTTGCTGGCTGTAAAATTAATTCAACTAATCTTTTGTACTGATGGCATTTAAGTCGAAGAGCGGCAGGAACAGAGAGGGTGAGATGTCATTTCTGGAGCATCTGGAGGAGTTGAGATGGCATATTATACGCTCTATTGTAGCTATTGTGATTCTAATGATCGTGGCCTTCTTATTCAAGCAATTTATATTTAACGATGTAATCCTGGCACCAAAGAAACCAGGCTTTTTTACAAACCGGATGCTGTGCCAGCTCGGCCAGTTACTGAACACCCCGGCACTTTGTATTAATACAAAGCCCTTTAACCTCATAAACATCAAAATGTCGGGCCAGCTCACCACTCACATTGCAGTGTCGATGGTGGTAGGATTGATCCTTGCTTTTCCATACGTGCTGTGGGAATTCTGGAAATTTTTCAGGCCGGCCCTTCATGAAAACGAAAAGCATCATGCCAGGGGTGCCGTGCTGGCAGCTTCATTGCTCTTTTTTACAGGCGTTCTTTTCGGATACTATGGACTGGCTCCTCTGTCAATCCACTTCCTTGGCTCATACGAAATAAGCCCCGATGTGGTCAATCAGATAAATATAAGATCATATATCGGTACACTCTCTTCCATCTGCCTTGCAACCGGATTGGTATTTGAGCTGCCGATAATTACGTTTTTTCTTACCAAGGTCGGCATAATAACCCCTAAATTCCTTACCAAATACAGGAAGCACTCTATTGTAGTCATTTTTATAGTGGCTGCAATTATCACTCCGCCTGATGTTTTTTCCCAGATACTCGTAAGCATACCCCTGCTGGCACTTTATGAAGTAGGGATAGTGATTTCCAAACGGGTAATGAAGCAGAAGGAGAAGGAACATCAGCAATTCATGGCTGAAGGAGCAGGAGCTTAATTGTTGGCATTTAACTGATTTCATGGGATGAAGCTGTATACCGAAAATCTTGTAAAAAAGTACCACAACCGGACAGTCGTTGACCATGTTTCAATCGAAGTGGAACAGGGCGAGATAGTCGGGCTGCTGGGACCAAATGGCGCAGGCAAGACTACTTCATTTTATATGATCGTCGGACTGATCAGGCCAAAGGAGGGCAAGATCTTTCTTGATGAGGAGGAGATAACCAGACTGCCTGTTTATAAAAGAGCCAGACGCGGTATCGGCTACCTTGCACAGGAAGCCTCTGTATTCAGGAACCTCTCGGTCGAGGATAATATTAAGGCGGTCCTTGAAATGTCGGGCCTCTCCCGTGGCGAACAGGCTGAACGGCTTGAGACGCTTCTGAATGAGTTCGGGCTTCAGAAGATCAGGAAGAACAAGGGCATCCAGCTGTCGGGCGGAGAACGGCGACGTACAGAAATTGCAAGAGCCCTTGCCCTTAAACCCAATTTCATACTTCTTGACGAACCCTTTGCTGGGGTTGACCCTATCGCAGTTGAAGATATACAGGAAATCGTTTCAAGCCTTAAAGGGAAAAACATAGGTATCCTCATCACCGACCACAACGTCCACGAGACCCTTTCAATTACCGACAGGGCTTATCTTCTTTTCGAAGGTCGTATCATGATGTCAGGGACTTCAACCCAACTTGCTGAGGATGAACATGTAAGGAGAGTGTACCTCGGAAAGAACTTCGAGCTTCGCAAGTAGCTGCCTTCCTTTGTTTTAATAATAATTTTCTATATTTTTGCGGGGATTTTTGAGCGGATGTGTCGTAATTGGTAGCCGAGCAAGACTTAGGATCTTGTGTCTTAATGACGTGGGGGTTCGAGTCCCTTCATCCGCACTATAAATATAAAACCGCCTGCAAACGAGGATTAATCGGGGATTCTGGCGGTTTTTTTAAATGTTCAATTAACAAGCTGAAGATGAATATTACCAGGGAAAACATTGATGATCTGAATGCGGTTCTGAAAGTTCAGGTTGAAAAAACCGATTATGATGAGAAGGTTGAAAAAGTGCTGAAGGATTACCGGAAGAAAGCAAATATCAAGGGATTCCGGCCAGGCATGGTACCTATAGGTATCATCAGGAAAATGTACGGAAAGGCAGTTCAGATAGATGAGATAAACAAGCTGGTATCGGAAAACGTCCAGAAA
>JBAVOD010000272.1:0-6963 GCA_049691735.1 Bacteroidales bacterium | reverse complement strand
GGGTTTCTTCATCGTCCCCGTTAAGGAAAAGATCGTCGACTTCAGGTTCTTCTTCATCCTCCTCATCATCCGACACAACTATGTTGTTGTAAAGCTTTCTCGAACCGGTACCGAACACGACCTGTTTGGGAGGTATACCTTTTGAATTTGTACATATGGGATAATCTCTCCCTTCAACCTCCTTTATCTCACCCGTGTATTCAACAAAAAGTGACCTGTCGTTAAAAAAATCGAACACATACAGCAACTTCTGGTTTTTGCGGAATATAATGTCTTCAAGAGTTGCTGTCTCCATGGTGGATGAACCGGTACCCATATCGAAAAGGGTAAATTCCTCTTCTTTTTCCCAATTGTCAGTTGCCAGGAAAAATGAAGCCATCTGAGATTTATCAAATTCCAGCTCCTCCTGAATGATATTGTGAAAATCCATCAGAGTTTGTGAGTCAAGGAATTCGAACTCTCTCACAAACGACTCATCTTCATCTGATAACACAACGAATTTATAAACCATAGCACTTTTTATTCGACGGGTGCAATATAGTATTTTTTATTTTACGATATCCCGGCATGATTTTTTTTTAGGAGAAATTCGATTGTGTCAATACGATCAGCATAATCCCACAAACCAGGCCGTTGAGCAGATCCGAAAGGAACATGTTTTTTACCGACAATGCACTGGATTTTGTCGGCCATCTGATCGATTTTACTAAATACATCATGCTCCGATTTATACCTTTCATAATACAGGACCGCTACCGGTGACGCAAGTTCTGAACTTTCCTTCATCAGTACATAACCGGTATCCATGAACTTCTCCATGTTGATCAGGTAGATAGCTTTATGAAAATCGTAATTGTTGGCATATTTGTTATGATCTTTCAGCCACGAATACTGATCCCAGGCCGGGATCATTTCCGTCAGGTCATATTCTTCCGGGATATAGATCTTTGAAACATTCCTGCATCCGAGGCCGAAGTATGAAAAAATGTCCTTTCCGAAATTCCCGATTTCTTCAGCGGTTTCATTGCCCTGCAGTATCCCTGCACTGTTCCTGTTTTTCCTGATAATATGAGGGTACCTGCCAAAGTAGTATTCAAAATACCTTGAACTGTTTGTACTCCCCGATGCAATTACAGCATCAAATCCTTTAAGCAGATTGTCGGTGATGGTAATCCTCTTTCTGAACCCGTTATTGATGTTGCAGAGAATGTCAGCAACAAACACAATGAGATCAGGATCCTTTGAGCTTGTTTTTGCAATGACATTGTTGCCGGTGATAAGGGTGCAGAGGAAATCGTGAAATCCGGCAAGCGGTATATTCCCTGCCATAATTATCGCGGCATTGAGAGGTTCATTTACCGATACTATTCCAGGGTAGCGGCTGGTCCAGGCAACGAGGTTCTCATACGTGAGCTCATCGGCAATTGCCTGAATTGCCATTCTGACGTATGCCGGGATAAACCAGGGATTCCTGGCCTGCTGGCCGGCGATCAGCTTTTCAAGGCTTGCCGTGTACTTTGTGGTTTTCCCTGCCAGGGCGATCCTGAGCACTTCGCCAAGTTCCGAAAACGATTCTATCCTCTCTGTGATAGACATATTCCGTATACCATTTAAGTCTGCAAAGGTAATTAAATAGTCGTGCAGTCTGAAGTCTTGAAGTCTGAAGTCGTGCAGCCAACTGCCTTCTGCCTACTGCCAACTGCCAACTGCCAACTGCCTACTGGCCAGATTTCTAACAAAAAGAGGGTCCCTCAATTGCGGCACCCTCTTTTGGTTTTCTGAAATCTATATCCACTATTTGAGATTGAAGTTTATCGGGACCGCGAATTTTACTGCAACCGGTTTTCCGTCATTCATTCCTGGTCGTGCAAATGGCGGAAGGGAGCTTACAACTCTCACCGCTTCCTTGTCAAGTTCAGGATCGACGCCTTTTAAAATCCCGGCGTTTTTAACGCTGCCGTCAGGTTCTACAACAAAGGTCACAATTACTTTTCCCTGGATTCCGTTCTTCTTTGCACTCTCCGGGTACTTTACATTCTTCTTAAGATAACCAAGCAGCGCCTCTTCACCTCCTTTGAATTGAGGCATTTCATCGACCGCAGTCCAGGTGGTGTCACTTTTCTCAACCGTATAGGGAACAGGCGGGGGAGGCGGAGGCGGAGGCGGCGGGGGCGGGGGAGCAATTTCTTTTGTAGTCGTTCCTTCCTGACCGTTGTTTTCTTTGCAGGAAGAAAAAGCGACCATAAGGATCGCAATTACCGGCAAAACCATAAGCAACTTGAGGTTTGTCAGATTTCCGGAACGTTTTTTTGTCATCATGATTATCCGTTTTTTAATAAGGGTTGGAGAAGAAAAATCATTGGTAATATTAAAGATCTTCGACCTGAAGACCGTATTAAGGATCAGTCTCTGATAATTTAAAAGCGGAATTCCTGAATTCAGGCATCCTTCGTCGGCCTGAAACTCATGAACAGCCCTCATCGACCTGTTCAGCATATGTACAAAAGGATTGAACCATTGAAACACCCTGACAAATTCAACGAACAGAATGTCAAGAAAATGGTTCTGGTCAATGTGCCTTTGTTCATGCCGGACGATCTCCCCGGCATCCTGACCTGGCAATTCATCGTTTATAAAGATGAGGCCGAAAGCTGAAAATCCTGCTGCATTCAGGCCATGAAACCTGATTATTCCCTCTTCAGGATTTTTCTTTCTTGCTACAAGAACTAGAAGGCCAGCAAGATCAAAAACAAGCTTGCTCCCGAATGCCAGAACTCCGCCCAGATAAACCATCACCAGTATATTGAGCCAGTCGGGGCCTGCCGGAGCAGGTCTTCCGGAGGTTGTCGCGGCTGAAGATGAACTTACAAGGACTTCAGATAGCGTTTTACCGAACAATGGCAGGTTCAGGGGCCTGGCCGTCCTGATCTCAATAAGCGGCAGGACCAGGGAGACAATAAACGACAGCAGAATGAAAAACCTGTTTCTCGTGTACATAGTGTCTCCCGCCAGGAATAACCGGTACACCGTGAAAAACCCGGCAAGATATACTGCTGCTTTTATATTATATAATAGTAAAGCATTCATTGCTGTCCTTTTTGTTTTTTCATCTCAATTTCCATGATCTTCATAATTTCGCCCATTTCCTTCACCGAGATGCTCTTTTCCCTGGCGAAAAAGCTTACCATCTTCTCAAAGGAATTAGAGAAATAATCCTTGACAAACCCATGCAGGCGGGCTTTCGAGTATTCCTGTTTTGAAACAAGCGGATAGTACTCATGAGTCCTGCCGTAAGCTTTATGCCCCACAAAGCCCTTATCCTGAAGGATCCTTACGATAGTGCTGACAGTATTGTATGCAGGCCTTGGCTCATTAAAGCGTTCAAGTATATCCTTGACAAATCCTTTTTTGATCTTCCAGAGGACCTGCATTACCTGCTCTTCAGCGTGTGTGAGTTCTCTCATTGTGTACCGGTTTTGGTTTATTTATTTCAGTCAAAAATAATGTTTCAACAAATATACAACGAAAATATTAGTTATGCAACTAAATTGTTAATTTTTTAAAGAAATATTTTTGTATATCTCTAAACCTGTCATCCTGGAGCTAAGCGAAGGATCCCCTTATCAATTGCCTTTTGGCTTACCCCTTAATCCGCCGGAGGGGGACTTGAAAACCACCTGTGTTTATCCTTGAATCCCCTGGTTTTAAAGTATGCGTATCAAGGTTTGTTACCCTTAATTGAAAGAGGTTTAAAAAATTGTGTACTTTTATGCTCTTTTAATGAAAGCAATGCGGGAATCTCTAAAAAATTTCAGGAGGAAGGTCGGTATCTTCCGTGAGAACTTGAGGATATCGATACGTGCCATTCGCTCGAACCGGGTAAGGGCAATTCTTACAATATGTATCATAGCGATCGGGATCATGGCACTTGTTGGGATACTTACAGCCATCGATGCAATAAAATCGTCACTCACATCCCAGTTCACGATGATGGGTGCCAATTCGTTCACAATATCTTCAAGAGGGATGAATGTGCAGGTAGGTAACGACAGAAAGCGTTTACGCAATTATTCCCAGATATCGTACAGGGAAGCCCTCGACTTCAAATCGAGATTTACTGAACCTGCCTTTGTTTCGATCTCAGTTAACGCGACCAACCTGTGCACTGTCAGGTACGGGTCAAAAGAGACCAATCCCAATGTAAATATGAATGGTGTTGACGAAAATTATCTTTCTGTCTCAGGATATGAGATTGACAACGGAAGGAATTTCAGTCCCGAGGAGGTGCAGATGAACAGGCGGCTGGTGCTGATGGGTTCTGAAATAGCTTCCGATATATTCCCATCAGGCGTTGACCCTGTGGGAAAGGAAGTTACGGTTGCCGGATTGAAGCTTCAGGTCGCAGGAGTGCTGAAATCCAGAGGTGCCAGCGCCATGGCAGGCGACAGGATCTGCCTGATCCCGGTGACGACGGCCAGGGAGTATTTTTCAAGGCCGAATATGAACTTCAGCATCACAGTCCTTCCCATGAATCCGGTGAACCTCGATGTTATGGCCGGAGAAGCCGAAGGTATTTTCAGGGTGATAAGGCATCTGCTTCCGAAAGACGAGTCTGACTTCAACGTTGTAAAGAGCGATACCATACTCAACATGCTGCTGAAGAATATTAAGTATGTCACACTGGCAGCTACCCTGATTGGTATAGTAACGCTTTTCGGTGCTGCAGTCGGATTAATGAATATTATGCTTGTGTCGGTCACGGAGCGCACCCGCGAAATAGGAGTCCGGAAGGCTATTGGCGCAAAGCCTTCGATAATTAAATCACAGTTCCTGATGGAATCGATCCTGATAGGCCAGTTTGGCGGTGTATTCGGAATTATCCTGGGGATCCTGATCGGCAATGGTATTTCCTCAATGCTCCGGACAAGTTTTATTGTGCCCTGGTTCTGGATACTTACGGGTATCATAGTATGCCTCATTGTCGGTATTGCATCGGGTTATGCGCCTGCAGTTAAGGCTGCCGGTATTGACCCGATAGAAGCTCTTCGTTACGAATAGGGGAAAGATTATAAAAAAAAGCCGTCTCAGTTTAAGACGGCTCTTCTTATGATATAATAAAAACCTTAATTCTTCATTACAAGCGGTATCAGGTCGACAACCCTGCATGAATAACCCCATTCATTGTCATACCACGACAGTACCTTCACCATTTTTCCGTTCACCATTGTGCTGAGCGAGTCGAAGATCGACGAAGCCGTTGTATGTATCACATCAACTGAAACGATCGGATCCTCGCAATACTCAAGAATACCTTTCATCGGACCTTCAGCAGCTTTTTTCATAGCTGCGTTGATCTCTTCTTTTGATGCTTCCTTCTTCAGAACTGCAACCAGGTCAACAAGCGAACCGGTGGGAGTGGGTACCCTCACTGAAATTCCGTCGAGCTTACCTTTCAGATCCGGAATAACTTTTCCGACAGCCTTCGCTGCTCCGGTCGTTGTGGGAATCTGTGAAACTGCAGCTGATCTTGCTCTTCTGAGATCTTTGTGAGGAAGGTCAAGTATCCTCTGGTCGTTGGTATATGAATGGATCGTGGTCATATAACCCTGCTCGATCCCGAAGGCATCGTTAAGAACCTTTGCTACCGGAGCGAGGCAGTTTGTTGTGCATGATGCATTTGAGACGCACTGGTGTTCAGGCTTGAGAGCATCCTCGTTCACGCCTAACACGATCATTGCATCAATGGTATCTTTTGCCGGAACAGTAAGGATAACTTTCTTTGCACCATTCTTAAGATGATCTCCGTAACCGCCTTTCGGACTTTCCTTTGAAGTAAATATCCCGGTCGATTCAATAACTACGTCAGGTTTTTCTTTCCATGGGATGTTTGCAGGATTCTTTTCAGCATGAACCCTGAACTTTGTCCCGTTAACGATAATGTTTTCAGAGTCGTGTGTAACCCCATCAAATTTCCCCTGGGTCGAATCATATTTGAGCAGGTGAGCAAGTGTCAGTGTGTCAGTAATGTCGTTGATGCCGATGATCTCAATATCTTTCCTCTGGAGAGCAATTTTGAATACATTACGGCCGATCCTGCCAAAGCCATTAATGGCAACTTTAATTTTTGACATAATTATATCATTAAGTGGTTAATAAATTTAACGCACAAAAATAGTATTTTTTTAAGATTAAAGTCAAGTGTTAATAATTTGAAGGCGCAGTTGTCCGGCTTTTCCTCCGGAAGATATAGGAGAGCTTGTTTGTTTCGGGATTTAGCGGATCGATTATGACGCCGAACCTGTAGCTTACGAACATCGAAAAGTATATTGCTTTGTTATCTTTTGTCGCCATGATGGGTATCTTCTTCGGGAATGCACTCAGCGAAGCACCCACCTCTACTGCATGGATAACCTTGTCCTCCTTGCTGTACTCAAAATTAAACCCGCCCTTGACATACAGGCCAGGCAGAATCTTGGTCTCATTAAGTCCCTTTGTGAATGAGGACCTGCTGTAGATATCATCCGGTGGATGGACATTTACATCAAGTTTCTCTTCCTTGATATCAAAAGAGGCCAGTGTAACTGAAGTAGGATAGAGTATCTTGTAATAGATAGGCTTATATATTGCAAATGTGGGTCCTCCTTCATAGAATATCCTTACTGCCACTCCCCCCAGATCGGCTTTTTTGAACAGCTCACGCTGATGACCGTAACTGCCTCTGAGGTAGAAAACCGAATTGAGCTTTCCGTAAATGAACATTCCGGGTGTCGGCAGGCTTGGATTTGATTCCCTGTACTCCCGTGAATGCTTCAGGATACCTGCCTCAATCTCAAAAAAACGCTTGTTCAGGAAGTTTATACGTTTGGCTTCCCTGTATGAGAGACCGTATCCGTCTGAATTAAGTAAAATGGCAAAAGACCTCTCGTTCCTTAAAAAAATCTTTTGCTGCTGATCAAGCTCACC